>NZ_JBSFGJ010000178.1:0-18078 GCF_053596515.1 Nonomuraea sp. NPDC001684 | reverse complement strand
TGACGACCTTGATGGTGTGATCGCCCATCGGCAGCCCGGTGAGCTGGAACACCCGCTGGGCGGTCAGCCGTACCGGGGAGTCGCAGTCGACCGTGGCCTTGAGCTGGCCGTCGACGTAGATGTCGATGGTGCTCATGTCGGAGTAGCGTTCGGACAGCAGGCTGATGCCGGTGCCGGTGAAGGTGAACTCGACCGCCTGCCCGGCGCGCCAGCCGGCGTGGACGTCGTCGCCGTGGTCGCCCAGCCCGCGGTCGGGGCTGTAGGTGAAGTCGTCGTCGGGGTAGACGATGCGCTTGTCGGTGTCGTTGACGTAGGTGAGCACCACCTTCGGGTCGGTGACGGTGATCTTGTGCTCGCCGGAGAATCCGTCGTGGATCGCGGTGATCGTGGCGCTGCCCCAGGTGCGGGGGGTGACGAGGCCGTCCGCGTCCACGGTGGCGATCGACGGGTCGGAGCTCTTGAAGGTGACGCCCTCGGTGACCGGGGTGCGGGTGCCGTCCGCGCCGACCGTCGCGACGGACAGCCGGGCGGGCTCGCCGACCTTGAGGGTGCCGGCGCCCGTGACGTCGAGTGCCTTGATCGCGGCGGTGGAGGCGGTGAGGGTGAACTTGTCGAGTGCCAGCCCGCTGCCCTCGCTCACGATCCGGAGGGTGTGCAGGCCGGCGGACATCTTGATCCAGGTGGTCACGTTCGCGTCGTCGGACTTGGGGACGAACACCGTGTTGCGGTCGCCGTCCACCTCGAACCTGAACGTGGTGTCCTGGGCGGCCGAGCCCTTGAAGGTCACCTTGTACATGCCGGTGTTCGGGACGAACACGTTCTCGTAGCGCAGGTAGTCGTTCGGGTCGATGCCGCCGACGACGCCGTCCTTGGTGACGACGCCGGTGTCGGGGCCCTTCCAGTTCCACTCCTGGTCGGTGTTCCACTGCATGGTCCAGCGCTCGGCCTCGACGGTCTGCTCGGACGTGCCCTGCAGGTCGAGCCGCAGCCAGTTCCAGACGATGCCGGAGCTCGCCTCGATCCAGACGACCTTGACCGAGTGCTCGCCCGCGGTCAGCGGCAGGACGAAGTCCTCGGTCCGCGGGCTGAGCATGCCCGCGGTGGGGCGCAGGCTCAGCGGTCCCGTGGCGTCGGCGCCGTCGACCTCGACGCGGAACTTCAGCGGCTTGTCGTTGACGGTCGAGTAGCGAAGCTGCAGCAGGTACTTGCCGTCGGCGGGGACGCTGACGTCGTCGAAGCGCGACCAGTCGCCGGTGTCGATGGAGGTGACGCCGGGGGTGCCGTCGTCGCTGTCGGCGAGGTCGGTGTTCTGGGTGCCCTGCTGCCCGGTCGCCGACTCGGCCTGGAGGGTGATCGACTCGGGCCGTTCCAGGGTGAACCGCATCCAGTTGAGGAAGAACCAGCGCCCGTCGGGCCGGGTGAGCTTGATCGTGTGCCGGCCCTCGGTGAGCGGGATCCGCCGTTCGAAGGTTCTGTAGGTGTTGTAGCCGCCGGAGTCCGGCACCTTGACGGTGGTCACCTCCTTGCCGTCGACCTCGACCTTCAGGTGGTTGGCCTCCTCGGAGGAGGCCCGGAACTCCACCCGGTAGGTGCCGGTGGCGGGCACGTCGACGTTGTCGTACTCGGCGGACTCGCCGGCCGCGTCCATGTAGAGCGCGCCGAGGCCGCCCTCGGGCGGGGTCTCGACGCCGTAGGCGCCGTTGGCCGCGGTGTAGTCCTCGTTCTGGATGGTGAACTGCGTCAGCGGGGTCGTCGGCCGCCCGGCCGGCACGGCTCCCGCGGCGACCCGGACGCCGCCGATCGGGTAGACCTTGTCCTTGCCGCCCGGCATCGCCAGCTCGATCCGCGGCTTGCCGTCCGCGCCGAGCATGGCGACGGCCACGTCGTAGGAGCCCGCGGGCAGGTCCGACGGGAGCGTGAAGGCCGAGTTGATCTGGCGGACGTCGCCCTTGAAGAGCTTGGTCTGGTCGAGGGTCGCGTCGGTGCCGCGCCACACGACGTCGCCGGTGGACCTGTCGGTGAAGCGCACCTCGACCGGGTAGCGCCGGGGGCTGAAGCCGACCGCGTTGTTGGTCCAGGTGTGCGAGATGCGGAACTCGCCACCGGGCTTGACCTCGGTGTCGTAGGTCGCGGTGGGCATGAGGAAGCGGTAGCCGGTGAACCGCGCCAGCGTCTCGAACCACTCGCCGTAGGCGTCCTTCATCGGCTGCCAGTTCGCGAAGCCGGTGTTGTTGATGCCCTGGAGGTTGGAGTGGTAGCCCTCCAGCGAGTTCTTCACGAACAGCCGGGGGTTGTTCAGCATGATCGTGGGGTTGTCCCAGTTGGAGCCCTCGGACACCTGGATCATGTCGCGGCGGAGCCTGCGGTTGACGTACGGGGCCTGCGCGGTGTCGCCGTAGTTGTGCCAGACGAAGCCGGCGTTGACCGTGTCGGACCGCACGCCCCAGTTCTCGAACGTGGCCGCCTTCTCGTAGCCGAACACGCTGAACCGCTTGGCCTGGGTGTCGGCGTCGGGGTCGTTCTTGTTCACCTCCGCGCCGGCGTTCTGCATCATGACCATCGACTTGTCGAACGCGTCGTCGTAGATCTTGAGGATCGCCTGGAGCGTCGCGACGCGGGTGGCGTTGTCGGGCCACGGGAAGTTCATCGCGTCGTTCCAGCCCGACCACTCGCCGAACAGGGAGAAGGCGCGCAGGTCCACCCACGCCACGCCCGGGTCGCCGTCGTAGCGGCCGGCGAAGGCGTCCACCGCGCGCTTGAGCCGGTCCAGGTAGATCGGGTGGTAGTAGATCGGCTGCTTGGAGAAGTAGTTGTTGTACGGCGCCATCCGGAAGGGCACCCCGGCCTTGTCGAACAGCCAGGCGGGCGGGTACTCGTACGGGAACACGCCCGGGTCGTTGACGATGTCGGGCGCCTCCGACATGAGCAGCTGGAACTCGACCGTCTTGCCCTGCTCGTTCACCCGCTTCATGAACGCGTCGAGGCGGTCCCAGACGAAGACGCCGTCGTCGGGCTCGAAGTCGGCCCAGGCGAGCTGGAGCCGCACCACGTCGGCGTCGGCGGGGATCTTCTTCCTGCCTTCGATGAAGTCGGTGATGCCCGGGTCGTTGGTGAAGGTGTAGCCGGGCGTGCCCGGCGTCCGGTGCGTGTTCACGTCGAACGCGGTGCCGGTGTACGGGTTGCCGTGCAGGATCTCGTGGGTGTCGGAGAAGGTCACCGTCGTGCGGCCGGCGGCCGGTTCGGCGGCGGAGGCGGCGGGCGCGGGCAGCACCAGTAAGGCGGCGGTCATCGTGGCGGCGCCGAGGGCATGGCGGATCATCAGATCTCCAGGGGGACGGGGGCGGCGTCGTGCAGGGAGCGGTAGGCCGCCTCGACGAGGGCGACGGTCCGGTGGCCCGCCCTGGCGTCGGGCTGGCGGGCCTCGCCGTCGCGGACGGCGTCGAGGAAGGCGCGGATGAGCAGGTCGTCGAGCGGCGCGCCGTACCCGTGGGCGAGCGGGCCGCCGTTCCACCCGGTGAGGACCCCGGAGAAGGGCGCGATGTCGGCCACGCCCTCGGTGCCGATCACGGTGAGGGTGACCAGGTCGCCGGTGTTGGGACGGCCGGGCGGGCGCGACCAGGAGCAGTCGATGGAGGCGATGACCCCGTCGCGGTAGCGCAGGGAGACCAGCCCGGCGGTCTCGACGGCCTTGCCCGGGTTGGGGATGGAGTTGGCGATCGCGTAGACCTCGACCGGGTCGTCGTCCAGCAGGTCGGCGAGCAGGTCGGCGACGTGCACGACGTGGTCGGTCAGGGCGCCGCCGCCGCTGCTGGCCGGATCGGTGAACCAGTCCCGGCTGGTGGGGACGCCGCCGCAGTTGGTGGCCGCGATCGACACGATCCGGCCGAGGTCGCCCCGCCGTACCGCGGCCCGGAGGTCGGCGTAGGCCGGCGCGAAGCGGACGGGGAAGGCGGTCATGAGGACGGTGCCCGCGGCGCGGGCGGCCGCCAGCATCGCGGTGGCGTCGGCGAGCGAGGTGGCGAGCGGCTTCTCGCAGAGCGCGTGCACGCCCTCGGCGGCGGCGCGCAGCGCGAACTCCCGGTGACGCGTGTTCTCGGCGCAGATCACCACGCCGTCGGGCCGCCAGGCCCACAGTTCGTCCTCGGTCTCGAAGGCCGTGACGCCGTCCGGGACGCCGTCGTAGCCGTCGGCGTAGGCGCCGATCTCCACGTCGTCGCAACGCAGGAGCGCGGCGGCGTACTCGGCGGCGTGCAGGTGGGCGAAGGAGAGCAGGGCGATCTTCATGCGGCTTCCAGGGGCTTGAGGTCGACCGGCCGGCCTTCGGCGGCCGAGCGGGCGACGGCGTCGGCGATGCGCATGGCGGCCAGGCCGTCCAGCGCGGTGACGCGGGGCGGGACACCGGTGGCGACCGAGCGGACGAAGTCCTCGATCTCGGCCCGGTAGGGGCTGGTCAGCGGGGAGAAGTCGGGCAGGATGTCGGGCGCGGGCACGGCGTCGCCCTGGTAGCGGTAGGGGCGGCGCTCGTCGGAGTCGGCGTGCAGCAGCCCGTGCGAACCGGCCACCTCGAACAGCGTCCTGAACTCGATCGGCGCGGTGGTCCAGGTCGCCGTCAGCACGGAGATCGAGCCGTTGGCGTGCGTGAGGAACGCCTGGGTGCTCTGGCTGCCGCCGACCGCGTGGGTGCGGGCGAAGACGCGCTCGACCTCTCCCCCGATCCAGCGCGCCATGTCGATGTCGTGGATCATGAGGTCGAGCAGCACGCCGCCGGAGAGCGCCTCGTCCAGGAACCAGCCGCCGGCCGGGCTGCGGCCCTGGCGGGTGTGCCGCTGCACGGCGACGCTGCCGATGTCGCCGCGGGTGACGGCCCGGTGCAGTTCGGCGTACTCGGCGAAATAGCGTACGACGTGCGCGGGGAACAGCGGGACCCCGGCGTCGGCGAAGCGGGCGACCAGGTCCTCCGCCTCGGGGAGCGTACGGGTCAGCGGCTTCTCGCAGATCGTCGGCAGGCCGTGACCGAGCGCGGCGAGCGCCAGTTCGTAGTGGGTGTGGGTCGGCGTGCAGATGTCGACGACGTCCGCCGCCTCGAACAGGGCGTCCAGGCTGGGGACGATCCGGCCGCCCCCGTGGCGCCGGGTCAGCGCCTCGGCGTCGTCGGCGATCGAGTGGACGACGACGTCGTGGCCGAGGTCGAGCCAGGCCGGGAGGTGCGCGTTGGCGATGCCTCCGGCGCCGATGAGTCCGACCGTTGCGTGCATGGGAGATCCGTTCCTTGTCAGGTGCCGATGCGTCATTTGCCGATGCCTTGCGTCATGCCGTTGACGATGCGGCGGCCGAACCAGAGATAGGTCGCGATCATCGGGAGCACCACGATGACGACGCCGGCGAAGAGCCCACCCCAGTTCGAGGTGTATTGCATGTTGGAGTAGAAGTTGAGCAGGGCGACGTTGAGGGTCTGCGCGCTCTGCTCGGGGACGAGCATCAGCACGATCACGGTCTCGTTCCACAGGCTCAGCGCGTTCAGCACGGCCACGGTCGTGATGCCGGGCTTGGCCAGCGGCACCATGATCTGCAGGAAGGTCCGGAACGGCGACGCGCCGTCGAGGGCGGCCGCCTCCTCCACGTCGCCGGGCAGCGAGCGGAAGTAGCCGATGAGCACGAAGATGCTGAACGGCAGGCTGAGCACGACGTAGAAGAGCGTGACGGTGATCCGCGTGTCCCAGACGCCGGTGACCCAGTCGATCATGAACCGGGACAGCCCCGCCCCGATGAGGACCATGGGGACGGCGAACGCCTGGAACGGGATGCTCATGCCCACCGCGAAGAAGGTCGCGACAGGACCGCTGGAGCGGCCGCCCAGCCGTGCCACCGCGTAGGCGGCGGGGATGGACAGCGCCATGATGAGCACGACGGACACGAGCGTGAGGACCACCGAGTTGATCGCGGCGGCTCCGAGCCCGGAGTCCGACCACGCGGTGGCGAAGTTCTCCCACATCCAGGTGGCGGGCAGGCCGGCCGGGTTGTCGAAGATCTCCCGCGAGCTCTTCAGCGAGTTCAGCAGGACCCAGACCACCATGCCGACGTTGAACAGCACCCAGGCCCAGATCAGGGCCCTGATCAGGGCGAGCCCGGCGCGGATCATGCCAGCTCCAGTCGTTCGCGCCGCTGGATCCTGCGTGACAGCACGATCAGGACGGCGGTGATCACCGTCATCACGATCCCGATCGCCGCGGCCTCGCCGAGCTGGGCCAGTCCGCCCTCACGGCCGCCGGTGACCCGGAGGTACTGCTCGACGGCGAGGGTCCTGGCCTCGGGGGGCGGGGTGCCCGCCGTGCCGACGAAGGCGATGACGATCTCGAAGGTCTTGATGCCGGCGATCGCCCAGAGCGAGGCGGCGATGGCCAGCATGTCCCTGGTCAGCGGGAGCGTGACGTGGCGGAACTGCTGGAGCTCGCTCGCGCCCTCGATCCTGGCCACCTCGTAGTAGCTCGGCGGGATGCCGTCGACCGCGGACATCACCAGCACGACGTAGAAGCCGGCCGCGCTCCAGACCACTCCGGCCATGATCACGTTGAAGATCAGCTCGGGGGCCAGCCAGGGCTGGCGCAGCTCGGACAGGCCGAGGGCCCCCAGCATGGCGTTGATCAGTCCGTCCGGGTTGAAGAGGAACGAGACGGCGAGGCCCACGGCGATGGGCGAGATCATGAACGGCAGGAAGACGGCCGCCCGGATGAACGCGCTGCCGCGCGCCGCACGCAATACGATCATGGAGGCGCCGGCGATGAGGAACAGCGCCAGGCCCACGACCAGCGTCAGGATCAGCGTCTGCACGAACGAGGCACGGAACAGCTCGCTCCCGGCCATCGACACGTAGTTGGCGAAGCCGACCCAGGAGAGCTCGGTCCCCAGCCCTGACCACTCGGCGAAGCTGAGCACGACGCCGAACAACGACGGCAGCACGAAGAAGACCAGGTAGGCGATCAGTGCGGGAAGCAGCATCGGCAGGTACAGCCGGCGGCGCTCGCCCTGGAGCGCGCCGCGGGGCGCCTTCGCCCGCCTGCCCGCGGACGGAGCCCGCAGGGCGGTGTCGGACACGGTCACGGTCATCCGTTCATGGCGGCGGTCTTCGCCTTGCCCTCGGCCAGGAACTCCTCGGCGCTGAGCTTGCCGGCGACGAACTTGTCGTCGAGGGGGAGGAAGACGTCGGCCAGCCACTTGGGCTGCACGGTCGAGACGCCGTCGCCGTCGAGCGTGACCTGCTCCGCATCGCGGATGGACGCCTGCAGCTGCTGGAGCTCCACCGGGGCTGGCGAGTCGGCGCGCGAGGGGATGTTGGCCGCGTCGGTGCCGATGCGGTCGATGTACTTCTTCTGCATGGCGAAGGCCAGGAAGTCGGCGACCGCCTTCTGGTTCTTCGACTTGGCGTTCACGCCCCAGCCGAGCGCGCCGACCGTGGCGACCGCGCCCTTGGCGGGGTCGACCGGCGGGAAGGCGATGATGCGGGGCTTGACCGCGGCGGCGCGCAGCGAGGCGGTCTCGCTGCCGAGCCAGGAGCCGTTCAGGATGAAGCTGTGCTTGCCGCCCGCCCAGGCGTTCTGCGCGGCCGGGAACTTGGTGGCCATGTAGTCGGGCTCGAACAGATCGGCCTTCACCAGCGACTCCAGCGCCTTGGCCGCCCGCTTCACCTCGGGCAGGTCCCAGGCGGCCGGGTCGGCGGCGAGCTTCAGCAGGATGCCGGGGCCGGCGGTGGACAGCAGCATCTGGTGGATCCAGAAGGAGTTGTAGGCGTTGACCGAGCCGTCGAGCGCGATCGGCGCGCGGCCGGACGCCTTCTCCTTCTTGGCGATCTCCAGCAACTCGTCGAACGACTTGGGGGCGAAGTCGGGATACTTGGCGGAGTCGTACCACAGGCCGATGGAGAAGACGCTGTGCGGGACGAAGCCGTACCCCTTGTCGTCGCTGATGGCCTTGAGCACGCTCTTCGGCAGGACCTCCTCGATGGTCCTGTCCTCGCCCGGGATCTTGGTCTTGAAGATCGGGCCCATGTCGCCGAGCACGCCGGCGGCGCGGAACTCGGCGGTGTGGTCGATGGCGGTGTCGAAGAAGTCGGGACCGGCGCCGGTGGCGACAGCGTTCTTGACCTGCTGCTCCTGGCCCTGCGCGAGCCACTGAACATCGATCTTGACGCCGGTCTGCCGGGTGTAGTCGGCGATGACGCTCTCGAACAGGTTCGCCTGCGGGGTGCCCTTCGCCCACTTGCCCCAATAGAGGAGGCTCGCGGGCGCGGCGCCGGCGGAGGCCGACGGGCCGGCGTCCTGGAGCTTCTGGCCGCACGCGCCGAGGGCGAGCACGGCGGAGGCGCAGGTGGCGACGGCTATGGCGCGATTACGCATGGAGGGTCCCTTCTTGCTGGGAGGCACGGTTGGCAATAATAAATACACTTTGTGTTTTAATGGAAGACGTCTCAGGAAACGAAAGGGCCACGTGAGTGCTGATCGGACGTGAAGCGAGCCTGCTGCGCCAGCCCGTGGGCCAGTCGCGCCTGCGCCGCATCAATTCGCTGGCGGTGATCGAGGCGATCCGCCTGGAGCCTCTCACCATCCCGGCGATCGCCCAGGTCGTCGGGCTGTCGAAGACCGCGGCCGACACGGTGGTGGGCGACCTCGTGGCCCTCGGCTGGGTGACGAGCGTCGAGCCCCTCTCCCCCACCGGAGCCGGGCGGCCGGCCAACCGCTACCGGTTCAACGCGGGCGCGGCCGTCGTGGCCGGCATCGACATCGGCCAGCACACCACCCGCGCCGAGCTCGCCGACCTGAACGGCGAGGTCCTGGCCACCCGCTCGATCACCGTCTCCGTCGCGGACCCGCCCGAGGCCGTCCTGGCCGACGCCGTCGAGGTGGTCGACCAGCTCCTCGCCTCGCAGGGCCGCGGGCGCGCCGACGTGTGGGCGATGGGGGTGTCCGTGCCCGCCGTGGTCTACCAGGACGTCGTCACGCGCGGTCTCGACGACTGGGAGGGGCTCAACGTGCGCACCGCCTTCGCGTCGTCCTTCGAGTGCCCCATCGCCGTCGAGAACGACTCGAACCTCGCCGCCTTCGCCGAGGCGTGGAAGGGCAGCGCCGCCGAGGCCGCTTCGATGGTCTACGTGCACTCCGGCAACCGCACCGGGGCGGGGGTCGTCCTGAACAACGCCGTCGTGCGGGGCGCGAACGGCGCCGCCGGCGAGATCGGCGCACTGCCGCAGATGGGCTGGGAGCATGCCCAGCAGCACCTGCACGACGTCGAGCTCACCGACGGCCGCCGGGTCAGCCGGGAGGGCGTGTTCGACGCCGCCACCGCGGGCGACCCGCTCGCCGTGGCCGCCGTCGACCGGTTCGCCGACGTCATCGCGATCGGCATCGCCGCGCTGGTGCTCACCGTCGACCCCGAGATCGTGGTGGTCGGCGGCGGCAACGTCCAGGCGGGCGACACCTTTCTCGACCCGCTGCGCCGTCACGTCGAGAGGCTGTGCACCGTACGGCCCGCGCCCCCGATCGTCCCCTCCGCGTTGAAGGAGCGCGCGTCGATCACCGGCGCGGGCGGCCTGGCCGCCACCTCCGTCATGGAACAGCTCTACGCCTCGGCCCTGGGCGGCAAGACGCTCTCCAGCGCCTCGACGCCGCCCTGGAAATGGTAAGAACCGAAGAAGGATCCCCCCGTGCCCATGCAACCCTGGTTCACCGACGCCAAGCTCGGCATCTTCGTCCACTACGGCCTCTACGCCGTCGAGGGAGTGGCCGAGTCCTGGTCGTTCTACTACGGCGACATCTCCCGTGAGGCCTACCTGGCCCAGCTCGACGGATTCACCGCCGACGGTTATGACCCCGCGGCATGGGCGGAGCTGTTCGCCCAGGCCGGAGCCCGGTACGCCGTGCTCACCACCCGGCACCACGACGGCTTCGCGCTGTGGGACAGCGCGTACGGCGAGCTGAACGTCACCGCGTCCCCGGCGGGACGCGACCTGGTCGGCCCCTTCGCGGACGCGCTGCGCGAGCGCGGGCTGAAGGTCGGGCTGTACTACTCGCACTCCGACTGGAACCACCCCGACTACCCCAGCGTCGTCGGCCCGCAGGCCCACCCGAGCCCCTACGTGACTCCGCCGGAGGGGCGGGAGGACCCGGCCGCGTGGGCCCGCTACCTGGCCTACCGCGACGGCCAGGTCGACGAGCTCGTCGAGCGGTACCGGCCCGACCTGCTGTGGTTCGACGGTGAATGGGAACGCTCGGAGGAGCAGTGGGGCATCGACGCCCTCGCCGACCGCATCCTCGCCGTACGGCCGCGGACCGTGCTCAACGCGCGCATGCTCTCGCGCGGCGACTACGCGACGCCGGAACAGGGCGTCCCCATCACGCCGCCCGACGGCCCGTGGGAGCTGTGCCTCACCATCAACGACAACTGGGGTTTCCGCCCGCACGACACCAACCACAAGCCCGTGGGCCACCTGGTCCGCTACTTCGCCGAGACCATCGGCGCGGGCGGCAACCTCCTGCTCGACGTCGGTCCCACCGCCGACGGCCGCATCCTGCCCGAACAGGCCGACCGCCTGAAGGGCCTCGGCGCCTGGATCGACCGGCACGCCGAGGCGGTGTACGGCACGACCGCCGGGCTGCCGGCGGGCCACCACTACGGCCCGAGCACGCTGTCCGCCGACCGCAGGACCCTGTACCTGACCTGCTTCGACCCGCCCCGCGACACGGTGACGGTGCGCGGGCTGCGCAACGCCGTCCTGCGCGCCAGGGTGGTCGGCGCCGACTGCGAGCTCGGGCACTCGATCACCGGAGAGCTCAACGGCGTGCCCGGCATCCTGTGGATCGACGCGCCACCCGCGCACGCGATCGACCCGCACGCCACGGTGCTCGCCCTGGAACTCGACGGCGAGCTGGACCTCTACCGCGGCAGCGGCCGCGACTAGCCGTCACGGGCCGAGGTCGCGGGCGGTTCGAGCGGGCGGTTCGAGCAGGCGGTTCGAGCAGGCGGTTCGAGCGGGCTCCAAGTGCGTTGCAGCCGAGCCACAAGCGGGCTTCCCTAGCCTCGCGATCATGCTGACGACCCTGGTTGTGACCGCCTCCCTCCTGTTCACCGGCGCGCCCGCGCAGAGCGCGGCGACCAAGCCGCTGACCTTCCGCGGCATGACGCTCCAGATCCCTGCGACGTGGAAGGTCGGAAAAGAAGACAGGTGGGGCATTCACGTCAAGACCGGCGGCTGCGACCGGCGCGCCGTCGAGTGCCGCGGGTTCTACCTCGTCGGGCCGGAGGGCATCTCTCTGGCCCGCCACGGCAACCCCTACGACCCCGAGGAGCCGTACCACCCGGGCAACGGGCTCGCGAGCTGCGTACCCGACAAGCGCTACATAGAGGACTTCCCCGGCAAGCTCGTCGCCCGTGGCACCCGCCCGGTCGGCGCGGGACACAAGGCCACCTACCGCGTCTGGCGCGTCGGCTGCACGACGCAGTCGGCCAGGCGGACCGGCGTCTCCTACCAGGAGCGGATCTGGCACCTGCCCAAGTCGAAGATCCTCGTCTTCGACCAGTGGAGCGACGGCCGGCTCGGCACGATTCTCCAGCGGGCGACCTGGAGCTGACCCCGCCGGTCGCGGTGCTCGCACCCCGCTCGGCCGGGCCGCTCAGGCCGAACAGGCGCGTTCCTCCTCGCCCGCAAGCCAGAAGAAGACCGGCGGCAGCACGAGTTCGATGACCGCCAGCACGATCTGGAACCCGTGCGGCCGGCCGGACACGGCGAGCGAGAGCAGCCGCCCCACGCCGCCCAGCAGGAAGACGGCGGCCAGCCACCGCACCACCCCGGCCGGGATCGGGCGCTGCCGCGCCGCCCACACCCACGCCAGCCCGTAGCCGGCGAAGGCGGCCCCCATGAACCGGCCCCAGCTGTCGATCGTCGGCCCCGCGGCAGCGGCGCCGGGGATCGCCGCGTTGCCGAGCGCCACGTGGAGCAGGCCGATCAGCACGCAGGCCCACCCCATCAGCTGGGCGAGCGTACGCAGCGCCTTGACCATGATCTCTCCCACCATAGTTGACATGTGTCTACTACGGTGGCGCGCTAGTAGACGTGTGTCAACTAGACTTGGTCCATGCCTCCACGCCGGCGACTCACCCCTGACGGGCGCCACGCCCAGCTCCTGGCCGTCGGCGCCCGGCTCTTCGCCGCGCACCCCTACGCCGACGTGCTGATGGAAGAGGTCGCCGAGCAGGCCGGCGTGTCACGGGCGCTGCTCTACCGGCACTTCCCGAGCAAGCAGGCCCTCTTCGCCGCCGTCTACCAGCAGGCCGCGGACCGGTTGCTCGCCGAGACGCGGCTCGATCCCGCCCATTCGCTGCGTGAGCAGCTCGTGCAGGGCATGGACGTCCATCTCGACTACTTCGTGGCCAACCGCAACGCCGTCCTCGCCGCGAACCGGGTGCTCGCGGGCGACCCGGTGATCCAGACGATCATGTCGAACGAGCTGGACGCGCTCCGGGCGCGACTGCTGGCGGTCCTTCCGCTCGCCGGCGACGACATCCGCGAGGCCGTCTCCGGGGTCCTGAAGAGCTGGCTGGTCTTCGTCCAGGTCCTCTGCGTCGACTGGCTCACCCGCGAGACCTGCACCCGCGATCAGCTACGCGACATCTGCGTCGGCGCGGCCCTCGGCGCCCTCGAACCCCTGCTCGCCGACACCCCGGCGAGCCGCTGAGAGACCCGTCACGGACGCCGCTCCCCCGGCGCCGCGGCCCTCACGCTTCCCCTTTGATCCGCGAGCGCCGGTGCAGAGACCTGGGGATGCGGCGGCGAGGCCGAATGAGGGCGAATCGAGGCGGAATGCCCTAGTGTCATGGGCCTGGTGGGGGGACCAGCCCCTCACCGGTCGTGCCCGTGACCGGACAGGAGCCCACGATGGTCCGCCCCTCGCGAGGGCGCCTGCCCGTGCAGGATACCCGCAGGCCCTCCTGCCCCCCTCACTTACGACGAGCTTCCGGCTCGTGAGCCAATTGCGAAAGAAGCGATGAAAAGATCCATCTTGTCCCTCGCCGGTATGAGCGCCGTTCTGCTCGGCGTCATGGCGACGGCCGTCGTCCCCGCCTCCGCCGCCGAGGAGACCCTGCGCACCGTGGCGGCGGCCCGGAACCTGCGCATCGGGGCGGCCGTCAACGACCGCGCCCTGGAGACCGACAACGGCTACCGCGACAAGCTCAAGTACGAGTTCAACAGCGTGACCCCCGAGAACGCCATGAAGTGGGTCAACGTTGAGCCCGAACAGAATGTGCACACCTGGGCCAAGGCGGACGCCGTCGTCTCCTTCGCCGAGGAGAACAAGCAGACGGTCCGCGGTCACACCCTCGTCTGGCACGGCGGTCTGCCCACCTGGGTCAGCGACGGCTCACTCAGCGACGAGAAACTGCGCGACGCGCTCAAGCAGCACATCCAGACCACCGTCAAGCGTTACGCCGGCCGGGTCGCCGTGTGGGACGTCGTCAACGAGGTCCTCGCCGAGGACGGCACCCTCAGGCAGTCCATCTGGCTCAAGCGCCTGGGCCCCGGCTACATCGCCGACGCCTTCCGCTGGGCCCACGACGCCGACCCCACGGCCAAGCTCTACATCAACGACTTCAACGCCGAATGGAACAACCGCAAGCGGGACGGCCTCTACAAGCTCGTACACGACCTGCGGAACCAGGAAGTGCCGATCGACGGCGTCGGCTTCCAGACCCACGCCATGATCGCCGACCCGATGCCCGCCACGCTGCCGCTGACGCAGCTCAAGAACACCCTGCAGCTGTTCGCCGAGCTGGGCGTCGACGTGGCCGTCACCGAGCTGGACGTCCGGCTCAAGCTGCCGGTGGACGCGAGCAAGCTGGCCGCCCAGGGCGAGGTCTACCGCCGGGCCGCCGAGGCGTGCCTCGCCGTCGCCCGCTGCGTGTCCCTGACCATGTGGAGCCTCACCGACAAGTACTCGTGGGTGCCGTCCGGGGTTCCCGGCTGGGGCGCGGCCCACCCGCTGGACGAGAAGCTGGCCAAGAAGCCCGCCTACCTCCAGCTGCGGTCCGGGCTGACGGAGCGGGACTTCACCTCGACCGCCGTCGCGAGCCACTCCGAGAAGTGCCTGTCCTTCTCCGGCACGCAGGTCGTCCAGGCGGTGTGCGGGCCGGACCAGCGGCTGCTGTTCCGCCGCGTGGCGACGAAGACCTACCAGATCTCCGACCCGTCCGGAGAGCAGTGCCTCAAGGTGGGGATCCCGAGGGCGGGGATCGAGAACAGCCTGACCCGCGGCTCGTGCGCGCCCTTGCTCAGCGACTACCGGTTCGAGCTGCGTCCGTCGGGGAACGGGCAGCAGATCGTGTCCCTCAGCAACTCCAGATGCGTCGCCGCCAAGGACCGGAGCACCGCCACGGGAGCCGTCCTCGAACTGGTGCCGTGCTCGGGCACCCCGGTCTGGGAGCTGGCCGACATGCCGGGACACCCGTAGCAGCCGAAAGGGCCCGAGTCCCGGCGCCGGGCGGGCCGACCGCCCGGCGCCCGCCGGAACCACCCGGCACGGGTTTTCGGCCCGTCGTCCCTCGCCCGGGTTCGGGGTTGTGCTTCGATGTTGCTTTGTCCGTACATCGAAGGAGAGGTCACCGATGCCAGACCTTGACGACCCGGCCGCCACGTTCAGGGAGTTCGACCGCGACCGGGACGGCTACATCACCCGCGAGGAGTTCGCGCTCGCCATGAACGCCCGCGGCGAGGAGGTCACCGCGGCCGAACTCGACTCCATCTTTCACGCCTCGGACGAGCACGACGGGGACGTGGACGGGCGCATCTCGCTGGCGGAGTTCCTGGTGGCCTGGAACAGGTGACGGCACACTCGCCCTGACCCGGCGGCCGGCGTCACCGCAGATGATCGGCCGCCCAGATGCGGAACGTACGGGGTGAACGTCCCAGCACCCGCTCGACGTCAGGGGTGAGCCGGGCGTTGCCGTCCCGCGCCACCAGCCGGGAGCCGTCGACCGCGACGTCGGCGAACTCGGCATCCGTCCCGGCGGCGATCAGCTGCGCGCGGTAGACCTCCAGCGGCACGTCCGCCGTCTCGACGGGCCGTCCGAGCGTCTCCCCCAGCACCTCGGCCATGTCCGGGACGCTGAGCAGTTCGGGCCCGGTCAGCGTGAGGACGGACCGCACGTGCTCGTCGGACGTCAGCGCCCGCACCGCCACCTCCGCGACGTCCCGCGGATCGACGACCCCCTGCCTGCCCCGGCCCGTCGTGTTCGGCACCGGCCGCCCGAGCCGGACCTGCGCGACCCACCGCAAGGCGTTGGAGGCGAAGCTGGACGGCCGCAACACCGTCCAGTCCAGCTCGCTCGCGCGCAACGCCCGCTCACCGGCCCGATGCCAGTCCCCGACCTTGGCGCCGCCGTGCTCCTCTCCCGTGCCGATCGCCGACAGCTTCACCACCTTCCGCACTCCCGCGGCCCGCGCCGCCACGACCATCGCCTCGTCATGCCGGGCGAGCCACGGGCCGGGGGCACTGAGCAGGAACACGGCGTCGGCGCCGCGCACCGCTGCGGCCAACGACCCGGGATCGTCGAAATCCCCCCGTACGACCTCCACCTCCGGCGACACCTTGACCTTCGACGGTTCCCGCGTCATCGCCCGGACCCGCTCACCCCGGCCCGCCAGCAGCCGGACCACCTCACCGCCGACCGTGCCCGTGGCACCTGTGACAACAATCATGCGGCTCACTCTGCCGCCCCGCCCACCAGCCTTTATAGGAACTTTCGGCACACGTGCGCAGCCTGCGGCGCGGCTACGGTGTGGTCATGAGCATCGAGGTCCCGATGACCGTGCCGGACGGTCTGCGCCCGCTGGTCGAGGCGGTGAGCGTGCTGAGGGCGGAGGATCCCGCGGCGGGTGCGCGGCCGCCGCTGGTGCACCTCCCCGACCCCGGCACGTCCCTGGTCTTCCGTACGTCCCGCGCCGGGCACAGCGACCTGCTCGTGATCGGCCCGCGCACCCGGGCTTCGTACCACGTCGGCAAGGACCTCCCGTTCTGCCTGCGGTTGCGGCTGCGTCCCGGCGCCACCAGGGCGTTGCTCGGCGTCCCGGTGAGCGAGGTCGTGGACCGGGTGGTCCGCCTCGGGGACCTGTGGGGCGACTCCTGCGATCCGCTGATCGCCGCCCTGAGGCGCGCGGGCGGCGACCACGGCCTGGTGCTCCGGCGCCTGGCGGCGGCGCTGCCGGCCAGGATCTCGACGGACGGGGCAAGGCGCGAACTGGTCCAGGCCGCCGTCCGGGCGCTGCGCGGTCGTACGGGCGCGCGACGCGAACCGCTGCCCGCGCTCGCCCGCCACCTCGCCGTCAGCGAACGTCACCTGCGCGGCCTGTTCGCCGACGCCGTCGGCCTGTCGCCCAAACGCTACGAACGCATCGAACGCGTCCGCAAGGCCCTGGCCCTCGGTCGCGCCGACGGCCGCTGGGCCGACCTGGCCACGGCCACCGGCTACTACGACCAGTCCCACATGACGGCCGAGTTCCGCACGCTGATGGGCGTCACACCGGCCGCCTTCTTCCAGGGCCGCCTGCCCGCCCTCCAGCCCTGCTGACCCACCGGCGGCGGTGTCGGTTCCCCTGGTTCACCCGGGCGCGGTGTCCGCCGAAGTCCGGCCGGTTCACAGGGAGCCGATGCTCAGGGTGAGCGGGCCGGAGACGCCGGCGAGCCCCTGCGTGGTGAGACAGGCCAGAGGCTTCGTGCTGAACATGGCGAACGTGCCGGTCCACTGCGCTCCCTTGAACTCGCCGTCGACCACCACGCCCTTGATCAGAACGACGGTTTCGGCGCCGTTGAGCGAGACGGTGGAGGTGGAGGACAGCGTGCTGGTGTTGCCGTTGTTCCAGGTGATTTTCCGGCTTCCGGCCCTCGTGCCGGAGGTGCAGGAGAACGTCCCTGTCGCGGAGAAGGTCGACGTGGCCTGGACAATGGTGGGATCACTGGTGGAGACGCAGTCGAGCAGAGGGGCTGTCCCGCTGACCGTGACCTCCCGGGGCTGATCGGTAAGGCCGGGGGTGTAGGTCACCGTCTGGGAACCAGTGCACTTGGTGATCCCGATCGCGGCGCGTGCGCCGGTCGCGGCCGGGACGAGCATGGCGGCGAACATGGGGATGAGCAGCGCGAGGCCGCCGATCGCCATCGCGGCGAACCGAAGCGCGCGCGAGGCGGACACGACCGGCGTAACGCCCTTGAGGATGGACATTCCCTCTCCTGCCTACGACGCAATGACCACGGTTGTCGGAACTCACTTGTCCCGGGCTGGAGAACCCAGAAACTCGCTACTTACCGTTACCATACACAAACATTAAGTCAACATTCCGATCCAGGACACCTCGGGCCGGAGTGGGAGTGACGGTGTGACGAAGGGCCTGGCGTCGGCGGACGATCTCGTCGGCGCTGCGGCGGACGGCGGCTCTGGAGAGGCAGGTCAGACAGTGGTCACACGCAGAACGTTCCTCGGCACCGCCACCGCAGCCGGTGCGACGACGCTGCTCGGCGGCAACGTCCTGCCCGTCGCACGTGCCGGCACATCCCCGTCGGACGCGGCCGGACTACGACCGGCACGCGACGCGATCCGTGCGGTCAACGCCGACACGCGGCGGAACTACGCCGCGCTGAAAGCCGGCCTCGTCGACCACCTGAGCCCGGTCGTCGTCGTCCAGAACGACCATCGGGGTGGCCTGTACAGCCTCGTCTCGAACGGGCGGGTACTGGAGTCGCTGCACCCGGTCGACGAGATCTACGAGCTGGCGAAGTCGATCGCGCACCTCCCGCTGGGCATCTTCACCGTCATCGCCCCGTACCTGCCCAAGCAGGTCCCGGCGTTCCAGAGCGCCAGGATCGATCCGCACGACCTGGACATGGTCGCGTTCAAGGGGCCGGCGGACGGCTGGATCCAGCCGCTCCAGGACGTCTCCGCCACGGTGACACGGAGAACGTGCTGGGGCTGACGTTCACCCGCAAGGCCGCGGCCGAGCTGGCCGTCCGGGTCAGGGAGCGCCTGACCGGGCTCGCCGAGGCGGGC
>NZ_JBSFGJ010000177.1:0-18130 GCF_053596515.1 Nonomuraea sp. NPDC001684 | reverse complement strand
TGAACCGCCGGGACGGATCCGGGAGGAAACACGCTCCCATCTCGGCCTGATCGCCAGAGCCGGCGGAGAGGGCCCGAAACTGCTGGGCGAGATCTCCCCGGATGACGTGGAGGTGTCCACCCCCCACCGGGTGTTCGCCCTGCTCGTCAAAGACATCGAGGCCGGCGGCCGCCTGGAGGTGGCGCAGCCGGTGGGCTGGCGATTCCTGCTGGAGTCCGGCGGCAAGGTGCTCGCCGGCGCCGAAGTCGCCGAAACGCCGGACCGCACCTTCCCGCCAACGTTCTACAGAAGCTCATCCGTCGGAGCCACCGCGACCGCGGTCAAAGCCGCACGAGCCCTGCCGCAGCTCGAAATGGCAGGGTTCGATCTCCGGCTCCTGCAAATCCCCGAGCTCTACCAGACCGCCCTGTGGTTGCACTCACCCAATACCGACCTGCTCATACCGCTGGCGCCCTCCCCGATCGGGCACGAAGGCCAGGTCACACCACCCCCGGTGTTCTTCCGGGAACTCGCCGTCCGTGCCCAGGAGTACAGAGCCCACCAGCCCCGCGACCGGGAGCCGACCTGACGCCATCCGCTCGCCCTCCCCGGAGGTGATCGCAAAGAACCGCCGGTCGGCGTGAGCTGCTCGGGAAGCGGGGGCTACCTCATCGCCCCCGCTTCCAAGGCCGTGGTGCCCGCCACCGTCCGGCCGGGGCTCGACCCGGCCGGCCGAACCGGGCCCTTGGCCTGAGGATCTCGGCCCCGGCCGTTACGTAAGGCTGGGCGAGGGGACGTTCGCCCGCATCACCGCCGAACACGACCCCGCAGCCCGCCAACGCAAGCGCTCAGGCCAGGCAGCTACGCCACGCGGTGTGTTTCTGGCGTCCTCCGGCCGAACCCGCTGTGCAGCAGGTGGTATGTCTGCGTCCCGGCCCGGTAGATCAGCCCCACGTGCTCAAGGTCGTCCATCTGCCGGTCGCGGACGAAATGTGAGGGCGTCCACGCCCAGACAACCATCCGGATCCAACCAGTCCGCAAGTCACGGCCTCGATCATGCTGGCATGCACGTGAACAAGATCGCCTGGTCGGTGGCGCTGCTCGCACTGACCACGACGCTCACCTCCGTCACCACCCCGGCCCCCGCCTCGGCCGCTCCGATCGCCTACAACAGCGACTTCAACGGCGACGGCTACAACGACCTGGCCGTCGGCATGCCCTCCTACCCGGCCGCCTCAGGCACCAGCAACACGGGCCAGATCACCGTCCTGTACGGCGGCCCGGACGGCTTCACCGGACGCTCCCACCTGCGGCCCGAGCCCGGCTGCATGCTCTACTCGATCAACACCCCCTGTTCCGGATGGGGCACGAGCATGGCCGCGGCCGACACCGACGGCAACGGCAAGACCGACCTGATCTCCAGCGGCTACCGATCGCGCCAGATCCACTCCTGGACCAGCGGCAACGACACCACCCGCCAGATCGAGACCGGCGCCAGCGACATGGAGTCGCTGGTCTTCGGCCTGGCCGACCAGGGCGACCCGCGGCCCGACATCGTGGGGGTGTATCGGTCGGGCTACGGGCAGGCGCTGGGCGGCTGGTACAACGGCGGCGCCTTCGAGAGCAACCGATTCAGCCCCACGCGGCGCCTGACCTCCTGGTCCACGGTGATCGGCGACATCCACCGCGACGGGCGGCTGGAGGCCATGTGGGTGGGCACGGATCTCGCCATCGGTGGCGGCGAGTACTTGTGGTACAGCGGTGACCTGCGCAACCCGTCTCCCGACCCGCACGTGATGGGCAGCCCGCAGGCGTGCGAGGCCGCCCCGGGAACCACCAAGCTGGCCTGCCCGAAGGCCGACTCCAAGCTGGTGCTCGGCGACGTGAACGGCGACGGCTACCACGACCTGGTCATGGTCACTCCCAGCACCGGCACCATCAATGTCTGGTACGGCGACAAGTACGGCGGCGGCATGTACGGGGTCGGTTTCACCGCTCGCGGCCTGAGCTGGCTGACCTCGTTCTCGCCGAGCCATTACAGCCGCTCCCCGAGCCTGGCCACCGGCGACTTCAATGGCGACGGCACGGCCGACATCGCCATCGGCCTGCCCACCGCCCAGGTGTCCGGCGCGGACCGGGCGGGCGCGGTCGCCCTCATCCCCGGCTCACCCACCGGGCCGGTCGTTTCGGGCACGCAGATCATCACCCAGGACGGCGTCGCACCCCCTGGCGCCGAGCCCACCGCCGACCCGGTCAGCGAGCAGTCGGTCGCCGGCGACGCCTTCGGCGCGTCGGTCTCGATCATCGACGTCACCGGGGACGGCAAGGGCGAGCTCGTGGCGGGCGCGCCGGGCAAGAACACCGGCCGCGGCATGCTGGCTGTCCTGCCCGGCACCGCCAGCGGCATCCCCGCCAGCGGCCAGGTCGTCCACGCAGCCTCGGTCGGGCTCACCGAGGCCGGCCGGTTCGGTTACACCCTGCTGCACTGACCCAGCCGACACGGCCGCCTGCGGCCCGGTCAACGCGCCGCGAGACCGCAGGCGGCCAAATGCGCCGGATCCAGGCCGAGCTGCTCGGCGACGAACGCCACCGTCTCCGGCGGAACGGCCAGCGGATCGCCGGTCAGGAACACCCCCAGCATGCGCACCGAGCCCCACCGCGGCCCAGCCGAGCTTCGCGGCCGGACGCCGTTTGGACGCCAGCACATCCCATGACTGCGATCCAGCCGGAAGAACTGCTCCAGCTCTGCGGCGGAGGGCTCCTCAGGGAAGCAGCCATAGCGGGCGATTTGTTCGTCGGAGAGAAATTCGAACGGCATGGCCCAGGAACGTAAGCCCCGCGACCTGTCAAAACGGTGCCTGTCATCGAACCGGTACGAAGATCAACTCTGTACCGCTAATTTCTGCACTCAGCCTCCAACTAGTCGCTATTGCAGCTGGTGGAATCTCCGATCACCTGACACGTCGCCTGCCGCCCGACTGGGAATGCCGTGGTGTTGTGGAATTCGAAGTATCTGTCGGCGATCGTGGACCAGTTGCGTGCCCAGGGCGTGCACGAGGACGTGGCCCGGCTCAGCCCGCTGGGCCACGCCCACCTCAAGTGCCTGGGCCGCCACGCGATCGCTTCCTCGGCCCCGGACAAGGGCCTGCGACCGCTCGGAGTGGCGGCGCTGCCCCAGGACGCTTCTTCTGCCGTCGTGGACGAGGACGGCGTGTAACCCTGCAGTCCTTCCTGGACCTCGGCTTCCACTTCAAGCCCGCCGACCTGGAAGGCGGCCACCTGTACGGGGTGCACCAGGAACTGCCGTTCTACCAGGAGATCGAGTTCTACCCGCCCGCCCAGCAGCACGGACTCGTCGGGGAGGTCGAACTGACCTTCGTTGCCGGCCCGGCCGGGCTGGAGGTCATCCTGGAGGCTGACAAGCGCGCCGGCCGCTGCTCCGGGTTGGTTCTCACCCGGCGCAGCCTGGCGGCAGAATGTGTGGAACCTGTTTGCCTGTCATGCGGATCCCGTATGCACTCGCGCAGTGCGCATAACCTCGGGCCATGTGCGCGTACGTGCTGGTCGCCGAGGACGACCCCAAGCAGGCCGAACTGCTCAGGCGCTACCTGGAGCGCGAGGGCCACGAGGTCCGCGTCGTGCACGACGGACGTTCGGCGATCGACGAGGCCCGGCAGGGAGACCCCGCCCTCGTGCTGCTCGACGTGATGATGCCGAAGGTCGACGGCCTGGACGTCTGCCGGGTGCTGCGCGCCGAGTCCGACCTGCCGATCCTGATGCTGACCGCCCGGTCCACCGAGGACGACCTGCTGCTCGGGCTCGACCTCGGCGCCGACGACTACATGACCAAGCCGTACAGCCCGCGCGAGCTGATGGCCCGCGTGCGCACGCTGCTGCGCCGCACCGGCAGGGCGCCGGAGACCGGCCGGCTGTTCCGGGCGGGCGACCTGGTCGTCGACCCGGTCAGGCACACCGTCACCGTGGCGGGCACGCCGGTCGACTGCACGCTCGCGGAGTTCCGGATCGTCGAGACGCTGGCCGCCGAGCCGGAACGGGTGTTCACCAGGAAGCAGCTGCTGGAGCGCGTCCACGGCTTCGACCGGTTCATCACCGAGCGCACGGTCGACGTGCACGTGATGAACCTGCGCAAGAAGATCGAGCCCGACCCGCGCCGCCCGTCCCGGCTGCTGACCGTGTACGGCGTCGGCTACAAGCTGACCCAGGCATGAGGTCGCTGTTCGTCCGGCTGCTCACCAGCTCGGCCGTCGTGGCGGTCTGCTCGATCACGGCGACGGCGTGGCTGGCCGCCAACAGCACCTCCGGCGCGATCCAGCGCGAGCAGGGCCAGACGCTGGCCAGCGACGCCCAGATCAACAACAGCCTGCTCGGTTACGCCTCCCGCCATCCCGACTGGTCCGGCGTCGCCGCCACCGTACGCGGCCTCGCCGCCGCCAACAGCCGCCGCGTCGCGCTGACCACCGAGAAGGGCGCCCTCATCGCGGACTCGGTCGCCGCCGGGACCCCGCTGCCCGCCCGGGTGTCGGCCGTCGTCGATCCGCTGGCCGTGGACGTGACCCTGGTGCCGGGGGCGGCCGAGGACCGCATCGATCCGCGCGCGGTGGGCCCCTTCCTGCTGCCCGACCGTGACCGGGCCCGGCTGGGGAAGGCCGCCGACGCCTACGCCGCCTGCATGAGACGTACCGGGCAGCCCGTCCGGACGAGCGTCTCGCACACCGGCCGGCCCTCCGTGACGACGACCGGCGAGGGCGTCCCGCAGGAGCCGAGCCCGGCCCCGGCGGTGACGGCCCCCTGCGACGCGGTCACCTTCAACACGCCGACGCGCACCGAAAGGGCCGCGTTGAAGCAGCTCAACCTGCTGGTCGGCAGATGCCTGAAGGGCAAGGGCGCGGAACGCGGCTCGGTCGGACTCGACCTCACCTGGGTTCCCAAGGAGAAGCGGCCGGCGTCCTCGGAGGCCGAGCCCGGCCAGACGATCTCGTCCTGCATCGTCGCCGCCCGTAAGGAACAGCTCGACCCCTACGTCGCCCCCGCCGCCTACCTGTACATCGGATCCCCGGCCGAGGCCACCGGCCCGCGCATCCCGCTGCCCTCGATCGCCGGCGCCGCCCTCCTCGTGCTCGTGCTGACCGTCGGCGTCAGCGTCATGGCGGCCAGGCGCCTGGTCGGCCCGGTCAACGCGCTCACCCACGCCGCCCGGCGGATGCGCGACGGTGACAGCTCCGCCCGCGTCCAGGTCAGGACGACCGGCGAGATCAGCGAGCTGGCCACGGCGTTCAACGAGATGTCCGAGCACCTCCAGCGCATGGAGGAGCAGCGCAAGGCCATGGTCAGCGACGTCTCCCACGAGCTGCGCACCCCGCTGAGCAACCTCAGGGGCTGGCTGGAGGCGGCACAGGACGGCGTCGCCGAGCTGGACCCCGCGCTGATCGCCTCCCTGGTCGAGGAGCTCCTGCTGCTGCAGCACATCGTGGACGACCTCCAGGACCTCGCCCTCGCCGACGCGGGCAAGCTGCGCCTGCACCTCGAACCCGTGCACCTCGGCGACCTCCTCGACCAGGTGGCCACCGCCCACCGAGGCCGCGCCGAGGCCGCCGGGCTCACCCTGACCGCCGGCGGCACCGGCGCGCCCACCCTGACCGCCGACCCCGTACGACTCCGCCAGGCCGTCGGCAACCTCGTCACCAACTCCCTGCGCTACACGCCGGCCGGCGGGCACATCACGCTGGCCGCCCGCCAGGACGGCGACCACGTGGTCATCGAGGTGACCGACACGGGGATCGGCATCCGCGCCGAGCACCTGCCGCACGTCTTCGACCGGTTCTGGCGGGCGGAGAAGTCCCGCAACCGCCGCACCGGCGGCAGCGGCCTCGGCCTCGCGATCGTCCGCGACCTGGCCGAGGCGCACGGCGGCACCGCCACGGCCGCCAGCACCCCGGGCGTCCGCACCACCTTCTCCTTGCGCCTTCCGGCACGACCGTGATCCTGTGAGGACACGTCCTAGGGTGACGGGGATGACGGGATCGGCGGTGGGCGTGCGCACGCAGGAGCAGATGCGGCAGCGGAACCTGAGCGAAGTGCTGCGGCGCGTCCACAACGAGGGGGCGGTGTCACGCGCCGCGCTCGGCCGCCGGATGGGCCTCAACCGCAGCACCATCATGGACCTGACCGCCGAACTCGCCGCGGTCGGGCTCGTCCGCGAGGGCGTGCCGGCCGGGCGGGGGCGGGCGGGGCGGCCGTCCATCGTCGTCATGCCCGAGCAGGGCACGGTGTACGGGCTGGCGTTCGACGTCGCCGTGGACCGGCTGGTCGCGGCCCGCGTCGGGCTGGGCGGCCGGGTCCTCGACCGCAGGGAGGCCGCCCGCGCCCGCGCCGGGGTCGACCTGGAGGACGTCGTCGGGGTCCTGGCCGCGTTCGGCCGCGAGCTGGTCGCCGGGGCCGGGCCGGGCTCGTTGTGCGTGGGGGTGGGCGCCTCGTACTGCGGGCTGATCAGGCGGACCGACGGCACCGTGCGGTACGGGCCGCACCTCGGCTGGGTGGACCAGGCGTTCGGCGCGGAACTCGGCGCCGGGCTCGGCCTCGGGCTGCCCGTCGAGGTGGGCAACGAGGCGCACATGGGGGCGATCGCCGAGCACGTGCGCGGCGCGGGACGAGACGCCGACAACCTCGTCTACCTGCACGGGGACGTCGGCGTCGGCGGCGGGATCATCGTCGGCGGCGAACTCCTGGACGGCGACACGGGCTACGGCTGCGAACTCGGGCACATGCTGGTCAACCCGTTCGACGGCCGGCCCTGCCTGTGCGGGTCGCGCGGCTGCCTGGAGGCCGAGGTGGGGGAGGAGGCGCTGCTCGACTACGCGGGACGGTCCGGCGACCTCGTCGGCCGCGACGGCATCCGGTCCGTCGTCGCCCTCGCCCGCGCCGGTGACGCCAGGGCGCGGGACGCCCTCGACCGCGTCGGCGACTGGCTTGGCGTCGGCGTCGTCAACCTCATCAACCTGTTCAACCCGGCGCTCGTGGTCTTCGGCGGGATGCTGCGCGACGTCTATCCGGGCGCCGAGTCGCGCGTCCGTGCCCGGATCGACGCGCACGTGCTGCCGGTGTCGCGGGAACGGGTCCGCCTGGCCGTGACGGCCCTGGGCGACGACACCACGCTCGCCGGAGCCGCCGAACTCGCCTTCGCCGGCCTCCTGGACAACCCCCTCACCACCTTGGCGGCCCTTCGCTGAGACGGCCGTCCGGCTTCCGTCGATCGCGGCGGGCGCACGCGCCCCCGGTTCGATCCGCGGGCCCGGGGGGCGTGCGTCTCACGGGGTCAGGCGTAGAGGAAGTAGTAGCTGTACTTGCTCTCCCACTGGCATGAATAGTCGTCCCACCAGTTCTGGTCGACGCCCTGGGTGCCGATCCGCTCGCACTCCGCGTGCTCCCTGAAGACGCCCGCCAGTTTCTCGGCGTGCGCCGGGGCGGCGCCGATCGTCAGCGACACTCCAAGGACCATGACGGCCGAGACGAGAACAGCGCGTGCCTTTCGCATTCGTCCTCCTGCGACTGGGGAGATCATGTCGGTGGACATTATCACTCACGGCTCCGGTGGGATTGTCGCGGCGGAATCACCGGCCGCCGGGTCATGAAACTTTCATCGGCGTGAAAGACGCCGTGGGGGTGTATCCGACCGGCTGTGCATGCCATGGATGATCTGGGGCCGTCTCCGTGCCTTACGGCCCCAAAGTACGATTTATGCCGCTTTCCCGTTCTTAGGGAAACGAAACTTCGAAAACTTTGACCATTGTCGCGTAGGTGTCATATCGTCTCCCCGCCCATATCGATGTGAGCCGCGACACTCGAACAGGACGTTGTTCTCACAGGCGCTACAGGTCGGCGTGCTCATCACGGCCGCCCTGCCATCGAACGAGACACGGACGGCCACCCGGGGAAGCGGCGACCATCCGACCAACCGGAGTCGCACCATGCAAGCTCGAATCCGCACGGCCGCCGTCGGCTTGGCGATGACCGTGCTGGCCGCCGTCGGTGTGCCGGCGGCCTTCGCGCCGCCGGCACACGCGACGCAGACGATCACCGACATCGCCTACGCGCCCGCGCAACCGGCCGGCAGCAGAGGGCATCTGCTGGATCTCTACCTGCCCGCCACCGGCATCACGCCCCGGCCCCTGATCATCTGGCACACCGGTTCGGCGTGGAGCAGCGACGACGGCAAAGCCGGCGCGGACGCCATCGCCGCGATCTTCAACCCGCTGGGCTTCGCGGTGGCCGGCGTCAGCGTCCGCTCCAGCGCCCAGGCGATCTTCCCGGCCCAGGTGCACGACATCAAGGCGGCGATCCGCTGGCTGCGCGCGAACGCCGCCACGTACCAGCTCGATCCCAACCGATTCGCGATCATGGGCGACTCCTCGGGCGGCTGGCTGACGGAGATGGCCACGCTGTCCGGCGGCGTGTCGGCGCTGGAGGGCGCCATCGGCACGACCGGCGTCTCCAGCGCCGTCCAGACGGGGCTCGCCTTCTACAGCCCGACCGACTTCCTGCAGATGAACGCGCAGAACCTGCCGACCGGCGGGCTGGACCACAACTCTCCCGCCTCGCCGGAGTCCCTGCTGGTCGGCTGTCCCATCCAGACCTGCCCGGCCACGGTGGCCCAGGCCAACCCGATGACGTACGTCGACGCCAACGACCCGCCGCTGATGTTCCTGCACGGCCAGGCCGACTTCCTGGTGCCGCACGGCCAGAGCGTGCTGCTCTACAACAAGATCAAGGCCCAGTGCGGGTCGGCCACCTTCGTCTCGGTGCCCGGCGCCGACCACATGATGCCGCAGGTCATGGACCCCGCCCACTACGGCACGCAGACCGTCCGCACCACCAAGAACTGCGGCGAGACCGTCGGCACCGGCACCCTCGACCCCACCTGGCCCAACTTCACGACCTTCCTGCGCGGCGGGCTCAAGATGGGCACCTCCTGCGAGGTCACCTACGCCACCGAGGTCTGGAACGGCGCCTTCAACGGCAGCCTGACCATCAGGAACACCGGCACGACCCCCATCTACGGCTGGACCGCCACGTGGGCCTGGTCGGGCAACCAGCTGATCACCAACGCCTGGAACGCCACGGTGACCCAGACCGGCACGCAGGTGACCGCCCGCGACGCCGGCACCAACACCTACATCGGCCCCGGCTCCAGCCAGAGCCTCGGCTTCTCGGCGTCCGTCACCGGGACGAACGACATTCCCGCCCAGTTCAAGCTCAACAACCTGGTCTGCACGAGAGTGCCCGCCTGAGACGACCCGGGTTCCGCCGCCGTGGATTCCCGAATTTTATTCGGCGAATCCGCGGCGGGGAGCTGAATAGCGGCTTTCCCTTATTGCGCCACGTTCCGTCGAACCTCGGTCACGGAAGGTCGCGGATCACCTTATTGCGTTATTCGACGGGCCGCCCCTATCCTTACCCGGGACGGCCCGCCGGCTCATTTACCGTCGTATTCACCGACCGGCCGGGGGCCATGTGACTCCTCGGAAATAAATCGGATAAGCGCTTTTCCCTGTCGCGGGCCGTTGTCCGGGATTCGTCGATGAGTTAGGGGGCGTGTGCGTACACCCAACATGTTCGTCAGGAGCCTGGGCGTTTACGTGCCTGACAGCGTGAGCGTCGAGCAGGCCGTCCGCGAAGGCTGGTACCCGGCCGCGGACGCCGAGAGGTACCGGCAGCTCGGCGCGGCGGTGGCCGGCGACATGCCTGCGCCGGAGATGGCGCGGCTCGCGGTCCTGGACGCCTACGAGCGGTGGGGCGAGTCCTCCCCGCGCGATCTGGACCTGCTGCTCTACCCGTCGGTCTGGCACCAGGGCCCCAACGGCTGGCAGCCCCAGCACTACCTGCAGATGCACCTCCTCGGCGGCGGCGTGCCGGCGCACGAGATCCGCAGCGGCTGCGTCGGGATGATCAGCTCGCTGGAGCTGGCGGCGAGCTACCTCCAGGCCGCCGCGGACCGGGAGACGGCCATGGTGGTCTCCGCCGACAACCACGGCACTCCGCTGGTGGACCGCTGGCGGATGACCCCCGGGGCGCTGATCGGCGACGCCGCGGCCGCGCTCGTCCTCGGCAAGGACTACGGCATGGCCGAGCTGCTGTCGGTGAACATGACGGTGATCCCCGAGGCCGACGCGGTCAACGACGGCGCCTACCCGCTCTTCCCCCCGGACGCCACCGTCGGCAGGGGGCTGAGCTTCGGCGACCGGCACGAGGAGTTCCGGCAGCGGCTGCTCAAGGCGCAGGGCACCGGCATCCACCTGACGATCCAGAAGACGATGATGCAGCAGGTCGAGCAGACCCTGGACGAGGCCGGCATCGGCTTCGCCGACATCACCCGGGTGGCCTTCCCGCACGGCCGCCGCGAGGACCTGGACGGGCAGATGTCCTGGCTGGGCATCGACGAGGGCCAGACGACCTGGGACTACGGCCGGCGCGTCGGCCACTGCGGCGCGGTCGACCAGTTCATCGCCTTCGAGCACCTGCTCGCGACCGGCGGGCTCGTGCCCGGCGACCACCTGCTCATGGTCGGCTTCGGCTCCGGCACGTCGGTCGCCGCGGCGGCGTTCCGGATCCTGTCCACCGCTCCCGTCACGAGAGGAGCACGCGCGTGAGCGACGACCTCACCCGGCGCCTGGTCGACTTCGTCCAGGACAACCTCGTCCTGGACGGCGACGACGTCAAGGTCGACGAGACGACCCCGCTCCTGGTGTCGGGTCTCCTGGACTCCCTGCGCACGGCGCGGCTGCTGAACTTCCTCAGGAAGGACGTCGGCGTCCGGGTCACCGCCGCCATGCTCGACCCCGAGAACTTCAGGGACGTCGCGACCATCGTGACGATGGTCAGAGAACTCCAATCCGCTTAGCCGGGACGAGGACGGAAGTCATGCGGTACGCGGACACCTACATCGGCGGCGTGGGAACCTACCTGCCCAGGACCGTCGTCAGCGTCGAGAAGGCCGTCGCCAAGGGCTGGTACCCGGCGGAGGACGCCGAGCTGCACAACCTGGCGGGGACGGTGGTCGCCGGCGACGTGCCGGCTCCGGAGATGGCCCTGCACGCGGCGCGCAGCGCGATCAAGCGCAGCGGCCGGGCGCCGGGCGACCTCGATCTCCTCCTGTACGCCTCGACCTGGCACCAGGGCCCGGACGGCTGGCCCCCGCACTCCTACCTGCAACGTCATCTCGTCGGCGGAGACGTCCTGGCCACCGAGATCCGGCAGGGCTGCAACGGCATGTTCATCGCCCTGGAACTGGCGGCCGGTCACCTGGCCGCCGCGCCCGGCAGGCAGGCCGCCCTGCTGGTCGCCGCCGACAACTACGGCACCCCGCTGATGGACCGGTGGCGGATGGGCCCCGGCTACATCGGCGGGGACGCCGCCGCCGCGCTCGTCCTCACCAAGGACCGCGGGTTCGCCCGCCTGGCGTCGGTCTGCACGACGACGGTGGCCGCGGCCGAGGAGCTGCACCGGGGCAGCGAACCGCTGTTCCCGCCGGGCGTCACGGTCGGGCGCCGGATGAGCTTCGCGGCCCGCAACGAGCAGTTCCGGCAGCAGGTCATGCCCAAGGGCGAGGCCGGCGCGGCGTTGTTCAACATCCAGCGGGCGCTGATGGAGATCGTCGAGCGCGTGCTGGACGAGAGCGGGATCGAGGCCCGCGACCTGACCCGCGTGGCGTTCATGAACTACTCCGAGGAGATCGTCGAACAGCGGTGCATGGCCGTGGTCGATCTGCCCATGTCCCGCTCCACCTGGGACTACGGCCGCACCATCGGCCACTGCGGGGCCGGCGACCAGGTGCTCTCCCTCGACCACCTGCTCACGACCGGGCAGCTGGGCCCCGGCGACCACCTGCTCATGCTCGGCACCGGGCCAGGGGTGACCGTCTCCGGGGCCGTGCTCGAAATCCTCGAAACTCCTCATTGGGCCTGACATCGAAGGGAAACGAACGCAGATGGTCGACACTCCGCGCGGAGCCCGGGTGGAACCAGTCGCGGTGGTCGGGATCGGATGCCGTCTCCCCGGCGACGTCCACTCACCGGACGAGTTCTGGGACCTGCTGTGCGCCGGCCGCAACACGACCGGGCCGCTGCCCGCCGAACGCTGGCGCAGCTACGAGACCCGGAGCCCCGAACACGCCGCCGCGCTGCGCGACGCCGTACGGCACGGCAGCTTCCTGAGCGACATCGAGGGCTTCGACGCGGAGTTCTTCGGCCTGTCGCCGCGCGAGGCCGAGCTGATGGACCCGCAGCAGCGCATCCTCATGGAGACCGCCTGGGAGGCCCTGGAGCACGCCGGGCTGCCGCCGCACGAGCTGGCCGGGACCGACGCCGGGGTGTTCGTCGGCGTCTGCACGGCCGACTACGGCGGCCGGCTGCTGGAGGACCTGCCTCAGATCGAGGCATGGACCGGGATCGGCGCCGCGACCTGCGCCGTGGCCAACCGCATCTCCTACTCCCTCGACCTGCGCGGCCCCAGCATGGCGATCGACACCGCCTGCTCGGCGTCGCTGGTCGCGCTGCACCTGGCCGCGCAGAGCCTGCGGCTCGGCGAGAGCGACGTCGCCCTCGCCGGCGGCGTCAACCTGCTGGTCACCCCCGGCCAGACGCTCACGCTCGGCACCGCCGGAGCCCTGGCGCCCGACGGGCGGTCGAAGTCGTTCGACGCGGCGGCCGACGGCTACGGCCGCGGCGAGGGCTGCGGCGTGGTCGTGCTCAAGCGCCTGTCCGACGCGCAACGCGACGGTGACCGCGTGCTCGCGCTGGTCATCGGCAGCGCCGTGAACCAGGACGGGCACACCAACGGCATCATGGCGCCGTGCGGCGAGGCCCAGGAGCACGTGATGGCCCGGGCCTGCAGGCAGGCGGGCGTCGCGCCGTCCACCGTCGACTACGTCGAGGCGCACGGCACCGGCACCCGGCTCGGCGACCCGCTGGAGGCGGGCGCGCTGTCCGCGGTGTACGGCGCGGGGCGGCCCGCCGGCGACCCGTGCCTGATCGGCTCGGTCAAGTCCAACATCGGCCACCTCGAAGGCGCCGCCGGCATCGCCGGCGTCATCAAGGCGGTGCTCGCCCTCGACCGCGGGGAGATCCCGCCGAGCGTGCTGTCCGCCCTCAACCCGGCCGTCCCGTGGGAGTCCTCGGGCCTGCGCGTGGTGACGCGGCGATCGTCCTGGCCGGAGCGCGACCACCCGCGCCGGGCGGGCGTCTCCAGCTTCGGGTACGGGGGCACGGTCGCGCACATCGTGCTCGAACAGGCCCCGCCGACCCGGCACGCGCCCGCGCAGGAGGAGACGGCTCCCCGCGCGGAGCGGCTGTTCCCGCTGTCGGCCGCGTCGGAGCAGGCCCTGCGGCAGTACGCGGGCCGGCTCGCCGATCACCTCGGGACGGGCGTCGACCCGGCGTCGGCGGGGCACACGCTGGCGCTGCGGCGCACCCATCTGGCCCGCCGCGCCGTCGTCATCGGGACGGACGGCGACGAGCTGGCGGCCCACCTGCGCAGGCTCGCCGACGACGTGCCGGCCGAGGCGGTGCTCACCGGGGACGTGCTGCCCGACCTCGGTCCCGGGCCGGTCTGGGTGTTCTCCGGCCAGGGCTGCCAGTGGCGCGGTATGGGGCGGGAGCTGCTGGCCGTGCCGGACTTCGCGTCCCTGGTCGACGAGGTAGAGCCGATCTTCGCCGAGGAGATCGGCTTCTCGCCGCGGCAGGTCCTGGCCGACGGCGACCTCGACACGATCGACCGCGTGCAGACCATGATCTTCGTGATGCAGCTGGGCCTCGCCCGGCTCTGGAACGCGTACGGGGTCGCGCCGCGGGCCGTCATCGGCCACTCCGTCGGCGAGATCGCGGCGGCGGTGACGGCCGGCGCGATGTCCGTCGCCGACGGCGCCCGCCTGATCTGCCGCCGCTCGCGGCTGCTGCGCCAGGCCGAGGGCAAGGGGGCCATGGCGATGGTCGGCCTGTCCTTCGAGGAGGCGGCCGAGCGGCTGGCCGGGCGTACCGACCTGGTGGCCGCGATCTCGTCGTCGCCGGGCTCCACCGTGCTGTCCGGCGACGTCGCCGCGGTCGAGGCCGTGGTCGAGGACTGGCCGGCCGAGGGCATCGTGGTGCGGCGGGTGGCCTCGGACGTCGCCTTCCACAGCCCGCACATGGAACCGCTGGCCGTCGAGCTGGCCGCCGCCGTCGCCGATCTGTCGTTCGGCCCGCCGCGCATCCCCATGTACACGACCGCGCTGGCCGACCCCCGGGCGACGCCCGTGCCGGACGGGGCGTACTGGGCGGCGAACCTCCGTGACCCCGTGCGGCTGACCGCGGCGACGACGGCCGCGGCGCAGGACGGCTACCGCGTGTTCCTGGAGATCTCCCCCCACCCGGTGGTCGCGCACTCCGTCACCGAGACGCTGTCGGAGAACGGGTTCGAGGACGTGTTCGTCGGCACCTCGCTGCGCAGGAACCAGCCGGAGCTGCCCGGCTTCCTGGCCGCGGTGGGCACGGCCCACTGTCACGGCGTCGAGGTGGACTGGAACCGGCTGCAGCCGTACGGCGGCCTCACCGACCTGCCGCCGTACGCCTGGCAGCACCGCCGCCACTGGCGCGAGGACTCCGGCGACGACGGCAACCGCGGGCACGACGTGCGCTCCCACACCCTGCTCGGCGCCGGGACCCGCCTCGCCGGCAGCCGGACCCGCGTGTGGCGGACCGGCCTGGAGGACGCCAACCGGCCCTACCCGGGCAGCCACACCCTCAACGGGATCGAGATCGTGCCCGCCGCCGTGCTGGTCAACACGTTCCTGCACGCCGCCGAGGACGAGGACGTCACGCTCACCGGCGTGGAGATGACGCATCCGCTGATGACCGCGGAACGCCGGCAGGTCCAGGTCGTGCACGAACCTCCGGCGATACGGCTCGCGGCCCGTACGCCGGCCGGCCCCGGCGAGCCCGAACCGGCCTGGCTGGTGCACGTCACCGCCGACGTGGCCGCTCCTGGCCAGGTCAAGCCCGACGTGCTGCCCGACGCCGGCGCTCTGACCCCGATCGACCCCACGTTCGTGCACCGGCGGCTGGCCGCCGTCGGCGTGCCCTCGACGGGCTTCGACTGGACGATCGAGACGCTGCTGGGCGGCGACGGCGCGCTGCGCGCCACCGTCCGCACCGGGGACGCCGAGAGCTGGGCCCCGGCGCTGGACGCGGCGATGTCCGTGGCGCCCTGCGTGTTCCCCGGCGACCCGGTGCTGCGCATGGTCGTGCGCATCGACGAGGTCGTGCTGACCGGCGCCCCACCCGCGACGGTGGTCATCGACGCGGCCGTGGACCGGGCCGCCGACGACACCGTGCGGGCGCTGCTGGCCGACCCGGACGGCCGGGTGGTGGGACATCTCACGGGGCTGCGCTACCCGGTGATCGACGCGCCCGTCCCGGCTGAGGAGGAGCTGGGCGGGCCCGCGGAGTCGTTCGCCGGGCTGACGGCGGCGGATCTGCGCGAGCGTGTCCTGCCCGAGGTGCGCGCGGAGATCGCGGCCGTCATGCGGCTGGCCCCCGAGGACCTGGCGGTCCGTCGTCCCCTGGTCGAGCAGGGGCTGGACTCGGTGATGACGGTCATGGTCCGGCGGCGGCTGGACAAGCGCTTCGGCTGCCGTCTTCCCGCGACCCTGCTGTGGCAGCAGCCCACCATCGCCGCGATCGCGGACCGGCTGGTGGAACTGCTCGCGGCGGCCAGGCCGGAGGCGGCGGCGGAGGCCGTACCGGAGGGCATGCCCGCGATCGGCGGGTGAGAGCCGCCGCGGGCGGCCCGGCGGAGGATCTCCCCGGGCCGCCCGCGGCGTTCGGTCAGGAGCCCGCCGGCCGGCCGAGCCGGCGGAGCTGGTGGTCGAGGACGGCGGTCGCCTCGGCGATGCCCAGTTCCCCGACCAGCACCCCGTCGGCCAGCCCGCGCGCGAGCGCGAGCAGCACGTGCGCCTCGGCGCCCGCCTCGACGCCGGGGTCCGCGGCGGTGGCGGCCACGAGCGCGGCGATCTCGCGGTGCACCGCGTCGCCGCCCGCGCGGTACAGCTCGCGCACGTCGGGATCGTCGACGGCCCTGGCCAGGAACGCGTGCCCGGCCAGCAGCAGCACGGGAGCGCGCGAGCCCAGCTCGACGACGGCGAGCAGCGTGCGCCGCAGCGTGTCGGCCGGCCCGGCGGCCTCCCGCAGGGCCGCCCGGAGATGGCCTTCGATCTCCTGCCTGAGCAGCTGCGCGCTGGCGCGCATCAGGTCGGCCTTCGCCGCGAAATAGTGCTGCACGAGCCCCTTGGAGACGCCGGCCTCCTGGGCGACCCCTCCGATGCTCACGCCGGCCAGGCCGTCGCGAGCGCACAGCCTGAGCGCGGCATGGGCGATCTCGGCCCGCCGCGCCGCGTGGTCCACCTGCTTCGGCACGGCCTCCCCCTCTTCGCGATACGAGTGTATCGTGACGTTGTTGCGATACGATCGTATCGCGAAGGGCGAACGAAGGATCCCGCACATGAACGATCTAGTGGAACCCAACATCGGAGCCGCGTTCCGTGCACGACGGCTCGGCCACTTCCGCGACGCCCCCGCCTTCGCGCGCTACCGCGGCGCCTACGACGACGCCATGGCCCGGCTCCCCGAACCCGGCCAGACCCACGACGTGGTGACCGGCTTCGGAACCGTCCGCGTCTACCGTTTCGGCGGCGGCGACGGTGTGCCGCTGCTGCTGCTGCCGGGGCGCACCTCGGCCACCCCGATGTGGGAGGCGAACCTGGCCGGCCTCGTCGCCCGGCGGCCGGTCTACGCCGTCGACCTGCTCGGCGAGCCCGGCCTGTCGGTGCAGACCCGGGCGTTCACGAGCGCGGAGGACCAGGCGACCTGGCTGGCCGAACTGCTGGACCGGCTCGGCCTCGCCCGGGTCCACCTCCTCGGGGTGTCCATCGGCGGGTGGAGCGCCTTCTATCTGGCCCTGCGCGTGCCGGAGCGGATCGCCTCGGTGAGCGTGCTCGACCCCGCCAACCTGTTCGGCCGGATCACCTGGAAGGTCGTCGTCTTCTCGCTGGGCTCGGTGGTGCCGTTCTTCCCCGAGTCGTGGCGCAGGAAGCTGCTGAGCTGGATCTCCGGCGGGGCCGACGCCTCGGCCGACGAGCCCGTCGCCAACCTGATCTCGGCCGGGATGCGGGACTTCACCGCGTTCCTGCCGCCGCCTGCGTACCCCACGGACGACCAGGTGGCCGGGCTGGACGTGCCGGTGCTCGCGCTGATCGCCGGGCGCAGCATCATCCACAACCCGCGCAAGGCCGCCCTGCGGGCCCGCCGCCTGCTCGCCCGGGGCGTCGTCGAGTTGTGGCCGGACGCCTCCCACGCACTCAACGGCGAGTTCCCCGACCGCGTCAACACCCGGGTCCTCGCCTTCGCCGACGAGGTCGACCGCGCTGCTGACGACACTGCCGGCGGCACGCCCTGACGCCACGGGCCGGGGCTTGTCAGCCGGGCTGCTCGCGGATCTCCCTGGTGGCCGAGCGGTAGGCGCGGGCGACCCCGGCGAGGAGGCCCAGCATCAGCGGCACCTGCTCCTGCGTGAACTGCCCGCGGATCTGCTCCAGGTGCCGCTCGGAGGTGACGCGGGTGGCGTGGTACTCGGCCATGCCACCCTCCAGCAGCTCCACCGTGACCATGCGCCGGTCGCGTTCGCCGCGTACCCGCCGCACGTAGCCGGCCTTCTCCAGACGGTCGATGAGCCGGGTCGCGGACGCGGACGGGAGCCCCAGCTCCTCCGAGATCGCCCCCACCGGGAGAGGGCCGCGCATCTCCAGCAGGATGAGCGCGGCCACGTCCACGTGGTGCACGCCGAGCCGGTCGGCGATGGCCTCGATGTGCAGCATGACCGCGATCAGGAACTCGCGGTAGACGTCCGCTTCTGGGTGGTTGTCGGTCACTCGCCCCAATGTACTTCACAGCGATGTATCTTTGAATCGAAGTAACTTCGTTTTGGAGATAAAATGGACGTTGTTGTCATCGGCGCCACGATTCCCGTCCCCGCGTGTGTCGATCTCATCGTCACCGCAGCGACGGCACTGGGTTGACCTGATGCCCCCTATCCTTGGATGACTTCTTGG
>NZ_JBSFGJ010000176.1:0-18310 GCF_053596515.1 Nonomuraea sp. NPDC001684 | reverse complement strand
GGAAGGCGTGCTGCATGGCGATGGCGTACGGCAGGCCGGGCGCCATCGTGGCCAGCGTGCCCGACAGGTAGAACTCGCGCCCGCCGCGGATGGTCCAGTGGCGGGCGGCCCAGGTGGCGATGGTGCCGCTGTCGCAGGTCAGGATGGCGTCGTCGGCGGCCAGGTCGTCCAGGACGGACATGGCGTACTGGGGGGCGATCGGGTCCCTGTCGGGGTTCTCCAGGCTGTCCATGTCGGAGCGCCACTTGGCCATGAGCTTCTGGTACTTGGCCAGGTGTCCGTCGCCGCCGCGCCGGGTGAGCAGCGGCAGCAGCTCGCGCAGGCCCTCCTTGGCGTCGCACACCACGGGCACGTCGGTCGGCACCCGCGCCCCGGCCCTGGTGGGCTCGGCCTCGAACTGCACCACCCGCGCCTTGCCCGGCTCGGGGAGGAACTTCGAGTAGGGGAAGTTCGTGCCGATCATGAACAGGACGTCGGCCTCGTCCATCAGCTCCTCGCTCGGCTTGGTGCCGAGCAGCCCGATCCCGCCCGTCGTGTACGGCGAGTCGTCCGGGACGACCGCCTTGCCGGGCAGCGTCTTGACCACCGGCGCGCCCAGCGCCTCGGCCACGGCCAGCACCTCCTGCCGGGCGTGCAGCGCGCCCTGCCCGGCCAGGATGGCGGGCCGTTCGGCGGCGTTGAGCACCTCGGCGGCGCGCGCCAGGTCCTCCCGGCGCGGCAGCCCCGGGGGCCGCAGGTAGATCGGCGCGGTCTCCGGCGCGCGCACCGGCGCGACCGTCCGGTACGGGTCCTCCCCCGCGTCGGCCACCTGGATGTCGTTGGGCAGCGTGAGATGGGCGACGCCGCGCCGCGCGTAGGCCGTCCGGACGGCCAGGTCCACCAGCGAGGGCAGCTGGGCCGGGTTGGTGATCATCATGTTGTACTCGGCCACGTCGGCGAACAGCTTGTCGAGGTGGACCTCCTGCTGGTAGCCGGTGCCGAGCACGGCGGTCTCCTGCATGCCGGTGATGGCCAGCACGGGGACGTGGTCGAGCTTGGCGTCGTAGAGGCCGTTGAGCAGGTGGATGCCGCCGGGGCCGGAGGTGGCCAGGCAGACGCCGATCCGTCCCGTGGCCTTGGCGTAGCCGGTGGCCATGAAGGCGGCGGCCTCCTCGTGGTGCACCAGCACGAACCGCACCCGATCACGATGACGGCGCAGCCCCTCCATGATGCCGTTGATGCCGTCGCCCGGCAGGCCGAAGACGGTGTCCACGCCCCACTCGGCGAGCCGTTCGATCAGGGATTCGGATGCGATACGAGCCATATTGGCGGCTCTACCCCGCACCGCCGTCCACAGACCTCGTCACGAAAATCATTGTCATCTCTGGGGATTCGCGGGTATGGACCCGGCATGCGCATTCTGGTCACAGGAGCCACCGGCACCCTCGGCAGGGCCCTCGTGCCCGTCCTGCTCAAGGCGGGACATCGGGTACGGGCGCTCAGCCGTACCCGGCACGAGGATCGCGGGGGCGTGGAGTGGGTGTGGGGCGATCTGGCCTCGGGCAAGGGCGTCGCCGAGGCCGTCCGGCAGGTCGAGGCCGTCGCGCACCTGGCCACCGGCGGCCGGCAGGGCCGCGCCCAGGTGGACCTGGCCGGCACCCGCACGCTGACCGCGGCGGCCCGCGCGGCCGGGGCCGCGCACGTGCTGCTGCCCTCGATCGCCGGCGCGGACCGCGCGCCCGGCCACCGCCACAAGCTGGAGGCCGAACGGCTGGTCAGGGAGAGCGGCATGGCCTGGACGGTCGTTCGCGCCACCCCGTTCCACCAGTCGGTGGACCGGCTGCTGCGCGACCTGGCGGCGCTGCCCGTGCTGCCCATGGACCGCTCGCTGCTGTGGCAGCCGGTGCACGTGGACGACGTCGCCGGCCGTCTGGCCGCGCTGCTGGCCGGCGGCCCGGCCTGCGCCGTCCTCGAGTACGGCGGCCCGCAGGTCCTCGGCACCGAGGAGCTGACCAGGACCTGGCTGGACGCCCGCCGCCTGCGCCGCCTGTGCCTGCCGGTGCGCATCCCGGGCAGGCTGGCCGCCGCGCAGCGCGCGGGCGCGTTCACCACCGAGGCCGACCCCAAGGGCCGGATCACCTGGCACGACTACCTGTTCCCGCCGCCGCCCGTGCCCTCGGACGACTTCGCCGAGGAGCACACCGCCTCGCCGACCAGCCCGGCCACGCAGCCCGAGCGGGACCCGTCGGTGCGCGTCTACGGCGGCGACGAGGGCTACCAGCGGCCGACGCGCGGCTGACCCGCGGCCGATCCGCGGCCGATCCGCGCCGTCCCGCGGCTGGGACCGGTTACCGATTCGTTAGGCACCCCCCTCTTGCTGGGCTTTCTCCGCCGTCGGTACCGTCACTGAACAACTTGTTCAGCCTGACCGATCGAGAGGTTCGATGACGGACCTGGGCACCCGCATCCGGGTCTACCGAGGCATGCGCGGCATGACCGTGCGCGCCCTGGCCGGCGAGGCCAAGGCGAGCCCCAGCTTCATCAGCCAGCTCGAACGCGGGCAGACCAGCGCGAGCATCGGCATGCTGCGCAGGATCGCCTCCGCGCTCGGCATCACCGTGGCCGACCTGTTCAACGAGGACGACGAGCCCGCCCACCGCGTGGTGCGCCGCGCCGAGCGTCCCGAGCTGGCCACCGCGCCGGGCACCCGCAAGTTCCTGATCTCCCAGCGCCCGCTGCGCACTGTGGAGATGTACGCCGGCGAGTTCGACCCCGGCGCCTCCACCGGCGACGAGCCGTACACGCACGGCGACTCGCAGGAGATCTTCCTCGTGCTGCGCGGCAGCCTCACGCTCTGGCTGGGCCCGGCCGGGTCCGCCGCCGCGCACCCGCTGGGGCCCGGCGACAGCGTGGAGTACCGCACATCGGTCCCGCACCGGGTGGTCAACGACGGCGACGAGACCGCCGAGGTGCTCTGGGTGATCAGCCCGCCCACCCCGTCCGCCGGGGACAGAGCGGATGGGGAATCAGCGGAGGGGCACGTAGCAGCCGTGGAGGCAGAACAGTCATGACAGGCATCCCGCTCACCGACGACTACGCCAACGGGGGCGTCTCGTTCTGGTACCGGCAGATCGGCCTGCCCGCCAGGCGGCCCTCGCTGCCCGGCTCCCGCGAGTACGACGTGGCGATCGTCGGCGGCGGCTACACCGGCCTGTGGACGGCGTACTACCTGAAGAAGGCCCAGCCCGACCTGCGGATCGCGATCCTGGAGAAGGAGTTCGCCGGGTTCGGCGCCTCCGGGCGCAACGGCGGCTGGCTGTCGGCCGAGTTCGCCGGCTCCCGCGAGCGGCACGCCCAGGCCCGCGGCCGGCAGGCCATGATCGACCTTCAGCACGCCATGTTCCGCGCGGTGGACGAGGTCATCGACGTCACCCGCGCCGAGGGCATCGACGCCGACGTGCACAAGGGCGGTCTGGTGCACGTGGCGACCAACCCGGCCCAGCGGCGGCGGCTCCGCGAGGAGGTCGCCGACCTGCGCTCCTGGGGCTACGGCGAGGACGACATGCGGCTGATGGACCGCGACGAGCAGCGCGAACGCCTCCAGGTGGCGGGCACGCTGGAGGCCGCGTACTCGCCGCACTGCGCCCGCGTGCAGCCGGCCAAGCTCGCCGTCGGCCTGGCCTCGGCCGTGGCCGCGCTGGGCGTGGACGTCTTCGAGGGCACGACGGTGACCGAGATCCGGCCGCGCGTGGGCGGCGGCAAGGCGACCGCGCACACGCCGCTCGGCGTCGTCTCGGCCGACTACGTCATCCGCGCCACCGAGGGCTTCACCGCGTCACTGGCCGGGCAGCACCGGCAGTGGCTGCCGATGAACAGCTCGATGATCGTCACCGAGCCGCTGCCCGCCGAGGTGTGGAAGCACATCGGCTGGGCCGGGCACGAGCTGCTCGGCGACCAGGCCCACGCCTACGTCTACGCCCAGCGCACGGCCGACGACCGGATCGCGATCGGCGGGCGTGGGGTGCCGTACCGGTTCGGGTCGCGTACCGACCGCCGGGGGGCCACCCAGGCGCGGACGGTGGCGCTGCTGTGGCGGATGCTGGTGAAGCTCTTCCCGGCGGCGGCCGACGCGCGGGTGCAGCACTCGTGGTGCGGCGTGCTCGGCGTGCCGCGCGACTGGTGCTCGACCGTGCACCTCGACCACGCGAGCGGGCTGGGCTGGGCCGGCGGATACGTCGGCAGCGGCGTCACCACCACGAACCTGGCCGGGCGCACGCTGCGCGACCTGGTGCTGCGGCGGGACACCGAGCTGACGGCGCTGCCGTGGGTGGGCCGGCAGGTGCGGCAGTGGGAGCCGGAGCCGCTGCGGTGGGCGGGCGTGCAGCTCATCTACACGCTGTTCCGGGCCGCCGACCGCCACGAGAACGACCGCGGCACCGGCACCTCGCTGTACGCCCGCCTCGGCAACCTCGTCTCCGGCCGCTGACCCGCCCCACCGGACCGGTCAGGGGCCGCCGGCGCCCTGCCAGGGGTCGTAGTCGACCTCCAGCGGCTCCTGCGCCGGCCGCTCGCCCTCCGGCACGTGCTGGAGGTTGACCCGGATCCGATACCACACGCTGCTGCGCCCGCGCATGCCGTCGACCAGCACGTCGGCGGGCTCCAGCAGGGCCGCGACCGCGGGGTGGCGGGCCTTCCAGCGGTCGAGCCCGGCCAGGGCCTCCTCCTTGTGCTGGGCCCTGGCGATCTCGATGACCGGCATGGTCTGCTGCCTGCGCCCGCTGCCCTTGGGCGGCTTGGGCGCGGGCCCGAGCTCCTCGGCCAGCTCCAGCAGGCCGTCGAGCGAGCCGGCGTGCAGGTCCATGTCCTCCCACGGGTCGCCGAGCTCGGCCAGCCGCTTCGGCACGCTGTCGACGGTGAACTCCTCGGGCCGGCAGCCGGGCACCTCCTCCCAGCTCAGCGGGGTGGACACGCGGGCGTCGGGCACCGCCCGCACCGAGTACGCCGAGGCCACCGTGCGGTCGTAGGCGTTCTGGTTGAAGTCGACGAACACGCCGTGGCGCTCCTCCTTCCACCACCGGCTGGTCGCCAGGTCGGGGGCCCGCCGCTCGACCTCGCGCGCCACGGTCTCGGCCGCCTTGCGCACCTGGGCGAACGACCACCGCCGGTCGATCCGGGCATAGACATGGAAGCCCCGCGACCCGGACGTCTTGGGCCAGGCGACCAGCCCGTGGTCGGCCAGCACCTCGCGCGCCACCTGCGCGGTCGCCAGCACGTCGGCCCACCCGACGCCCGGGACGGGGTCGAGGTCGATGCGCAGCTCGTCGGGCCTGGCCAGGTCGTCGGCGCGGACCGGATGGGGGTTGAGGTCGACGCAGCCGAGGTTGACCACCCAGAGCAACTGCGCCAGATCGGTGCAGACCACCTCTTCGGCGCTCAGCCCGGACCGGTAGCGCAGCTCGGCCACCTCGATCCAGTCGGGCCGCTTGGCCGGCGCGCGCTTCTGGAAGAACGCCTCCTGCTCGATGCCGTGGACGAACCGCTTGAGCACCATCGGCCGCCCGTGCACGCCGCGCAGCGCCGCCTCGCCGACCGCCTGGTAGAACCGGATCAGGTCGAGCTTGGTGTGGCCGGACTGCGGGAAGACCACCTTGTCGGGGCTGGTGACGCGGACGGAACGGCCCGCGACCTCGATGTCAGGCATGAGATCACGATACGCGGCGGGTCCGACAGTCAGCCGGGACGCCACCCCCGGCTGCGCGCCTCCCAGTAGGTCAGCCCGAGCCGCCGGTGCAGCTCGACGGCGGCCTCGTTGTGCTCGCGCGCCTCCCGTCCGCGGCCGAGCCGCCGGGCCAGCTCGGCCAGCACGTCGTGCACCGAGCCCCAGGCGGCGCTGCCCATGCCCATGACGATGAGCTGGCCGGCGCTGGGCAGCAGCCGTTCGTACAGCTCGGCGGGGTCGGGCGTGCCGAGGCGGGCGGCCACCAGCCCCCAGACGGGGTGCAGGAAGTCGGCGGCCCAGTCCTCGCGCAGCTCCACCCCCCACCGGCCGACCAGCTCCCGGGCCAGCTCCGTCCGCCCGGCCTCCAGCGCGGCGAGCACGGCCAGCGGGCGCACCGGGCTCATCAGCGGCCGCTCCCCCGCCGCCACCAGCTCCGCCAGCAGCTCCGCGCCCCGGCCCTGGCCGCGCCGGCAGGTGTAGAGGGTGCCCAGGCGGCGCGCCTCGATCCCCCACAGGCTGCCGCCGAACGCGAGCCCTGGGAAGCGGGCGAGCAGGGCCTCGGCCTCGTCCCAGCGGGCGTGCAGGGTGTGCGCGGCGGTCTGGGAGACGCGGACCATGGCCTCCAGCTCGGGCCGGGCGACCTCGTGCAGGAGCTGCTCGCAGCGGTCCAGGTCCCTGGCCCACTCGGCCAGGTCGCCCGCGCGCAGCAGGCACGACATGCGCAGGACGCGCCCGACCAGCCGGGCCTCCCTGGGCAGGCCGGGCACGGCCAGCATCTCCTCGGCCGCCCTGCGCCGCGCGTCGTTGCGGCCCGGGACGAACCCGGCGATCAGGTAGTTGTTCAGCGCCTTGGCCAGCAGCATCGGGTCGTCCAGGCCGCGGGCCAGCTCGACGGCCTCCAGCGCCAGCCGCTCGCCCTCCGCGCGGCGCGGGCCGTAGTGCAGCTCGATGCCGAGCGTGCCGAGCAGCGCCGCCCTGGACGCCGGGTCCTGGCCGCCGGCGAGCAGGTCCTCCAGCACCGCGACCATCGTCTCGTCCACGACGCCGTACGGCCGCCAGTTCCACACCGACAGCCCGCCGAACACCGAGACGGCGGCCACCAGCGCGTCCCGGTCGCCGAGCCGCTGGGCCTGCGCGACGGCCTCGTCCAGGTCGCGGTGGGCGCCGGCGGCGTCGCCCAGGCTGCGGCGGGCCCGGCCCAGCTCGGTGAGCAGCCGGCAGCGCCGCGGCGAGTCGCCGGGCGGGAGGTGGGCGAGCGCCAGCTCCCACAGCTCGACGGCCTCCTGGTAGCCGTGCCGGGCGGCGGCCTGGGCGGCGGCCTCGCAGGCGTGCGTGACGGCCTTGGGCGCGCCGCCCAGCCTGGCCGCCGCGGCGAAGTGGCCGGCCAGCAGCGCCGGGTCGGCGCCGGGCACGCTCTCCAGGTGCAGGCCGGCGCGCAGGTGCAGCCGGGCGCGGGCGAGCGTGGTCAGGCCGGCGTCCAGGGCCTGGCGGACGAGGGCGTGCGAGAAGCGGTAATCGGCGGCCTCGGTCAGCAGCCCGGCGGCCAGGGCCGGCTCCAGGCCGGTCATGACGTCCTCGACCGGCCGCTCCACGAGCGCGGCCAGCAGGTCCACCTCGACCTCGCGGCCCGCGACGGCGGCGGCCCTGAGCAGGTCCAGCGTCCTCCCGGGCAGCCTGGCCAGCCTGCGGTCGATCACGTCGCGTGCGCCGGGCGGGACGAGATGGCGTTCGCGTTCGGGCAGCCGCAGCAGCTCGGTGAGGTAGAACGGGTTGCCGCCGGAGCGGTCGAGCAGCTCTTCCGGGTCGGCGCTCACCTCGCGCAGGCGCAGGAAGTCGCGCACCCCGTCGGCGTCGAACGGCGCGAGCGGCAGCCTGCGGCCCTCCCTGGACAGGGCGGCCAGGGTCTCGCGGAGCTGGGCCGGGTGACCGTCCGGCTCGGGCCTGAGCGTGGCCAGCACCAGGGCGGACGTGCCCGCCAGCTCGCCGGCGACGTGGCCGAGCAGCTTCAGCGAGGAGGCGTCGGCCCAGTGCAGGTCCTCCAGCACCAGCAGCAGCGGGCCGCCGCGCAGCGAGTCGAGCACGGCGTCGTAGAGGTCGAACAGCTCGGCGTGCGGCGACGGCGGGATCATGCCCGCCCGCGTCCACGGCCAGAACGCCGGGGCCCTGGCGTCGTCCAGGCACCTGCCCCACTCCACCCGGAATCCACGGGCGGCGGCCAGGTCGGCGGCGGCCCTGGCCAGGCTGGTCTTGCCGATGCCGGGCTCGCCGGTGACCAGCGCCAGCCCGCCGCGCCCGGCCCGCGCCGCGCCCAGCAGCTCCTCCAGGGTCCGCAGCTCCGCCTCCCGTCCCACCAGCCGCTCCCCCGCGCCCCGGCCCGCCATGGGCGGCGGCTCCGGAGCGGCCTCCGCCCCCCGGTCCGCCGCCGGGCGGCCGATCGTCGCGCCGGGGACGTCCAGGGCCGGGGACTGGTCGAAGACGGCCTGTTCCAGGCGTCTGAGCTCCGGGCCCGGCTCGATGCCCAGCCGTCCGGCCAGCAGGCCGCGCACCCGGCGCAGGGCGGCCAGCGCGTCGGCCTGCCGGCCCGCCCGGTAGAGCCCGAGCACCAGCAGCCGCCACGCCCGCTCCCGGTACGGGTACGCCTCGGCCAGCGCCTCCAGGTCGGGCACGGTGGCCTCGCCCAGCTCCAGCCGCGCCTCCAGCCGGTCCTCCTCGGCCGCCAGCCGCAGCCGCTCCAGCCGGGCCGGCACCTCGGGCGCGAGCCCGGGGAACTCGGCCAGCGGCTCGCCGCGCCACAGGCCGAGCGCCCGGTCGAGCACCCGCGCCGCCTCGCCGTGCCGTCCCCGCCGCACCAGCCGGGCGCCGTCGGCCGTCCAGGAGGCGAAGCGGGCGACGTCCGTCTGGCCGGGCGCGATGTCCAGCAGGTAGCCGGGCTCGCGGGTGAGCAGCACCCGGGGCGGCGTGCGCGGCCTGCGTCCGGGTTCGAGCACCCGCCGCAGGTGCGACACGTACGCCTGGAGCGTGGCGGTGGCCCTGGCCGGGGCCTCCCCCGCCCACAGCTCGTCGATCAGCCGGTCGAGCGGCACGATGCGGCCCGGTTCCAGCGCCAGCATGGCCAGCACCGCGCGCTGCTTGCGGGTGCCGAGGTCGAGCCGGACGCCGTCGGCGTCGTCCACCTCAAGCGGCCCGAAAAGTCTGAACTCCACAGACCTCAAGTCAACCCCAATTCCCACGCAAGTGGGACGACGCATCATTGATCACATGAACGAACTGAGGAACATGACGGCCGGCCCGGTGCTGCTCCCCGGCGACGACGGCTTCGACCAGGCGCGACGTCCTTGGAACGTGGCAGTTGACCAGCCGGTGCGCGCGGTGGTCGAGGCGGCCGACGCCGACGACGTGGCCGCCGTGATCGGCTACGCCCGCCTGCACGGCCTGGCGGTCACGGCGCAGCCGAGCGGCCACGGCGCGTCGGGCGACACCGAGGGGACGATCCTGCTGCGCACCGGCCGGCTGGGCGGGGTGGAGATCCGCGACGGCGTGGCGCGCGTCGGCGCGGGCGTGAAGTGGGGCGAGGTGCTGGCGGCCGCGAGCCCGCTCGGGCTGACCGGCCTGGCGGGCAGCTCGCCGGTGGTGAGCGTGACCGGATACACCCTGGGCGGCGGCCTGAGCTGGTTCAGCCGCAAGTACGGCTTCGCCGCCGACAGCGTGCGCGCCGTCGAGGCCGTGGACGCCGACGGCGGCCGGGTCAGGGTGACCGCCGAGCGCGACCCCGAGCTGTTCTGGGCCCTGCGCGGCGGCGGCGGCGACTTCGCGATCGTGACGGCGCTGGAGTTCGACCTGCACCCCGCGCCCGTGCTGTACGGCGGCCGGATCATCTGGCCGGCCGACCGCGCCGAGCAGGTCATGGCGGCCTTCCGCGAGGTCACCGCCGGCGCGCCGGAGGAGCTGTCGGTGTGGTTCCAGCTCCTGACGCCGCCCGGCGCCCCCGGCTTCGTCATGGTCGACTGCACCTACCTCGGGGCCGACCCCGGGGCGCTGCTGCGGCCGTTCGAGGCGGTGGGCGGGGCGATCGCCGACACCAGGCGGCGGCTGCCGGTGGCCGAGCTGGCCTCGATCTGCGACGAGCCGGTCGACCCGAGCCCGGGCGTGGGCCACACCGAGCTGCTGACCAGGCTGGACGACGAGGTCGCCGGCGTGCTGGCCGGCGAGCCGATCGAGCCGCTGCTGGCGGTGCAGGTCCGGCACCTGGGCGGGGCCGTGGCCAGGCCGGTCGAGGGCGGGGGCGCGGTGGAGCGGCTGGCGGAGCCGTACCTCGTGCACGCGCTGGGCCTGCCGTCGCCGGAGGTGGCCGAGCGGATGGAGCGGCTCGGCAAGTCGCTGGTGCCGTTCAGCACCGGGCGGCGTCCGTTCACGATGCTGCACGGCGGGGAGCAGGCGGCGGCGGCGTTCTCGCCCGAGACGCTGGCCCGGCTGCGCGACCTCAAGCGCGCCCGCGACCCGCTGAGCGTCATCAGGTCCAACTTCCCGGTGCTGGGCTGACCGGCCTACGGCTCTTCGAGGACCAGGTCGCACGTCGCCCGGGGATCGCGGAAGTGCGCGCGCAAGTGCGCGCGGAAGCCGGCGGCGTGCAGCGGACGGAACAGCGCGCGCCAGCCCAGGCAGTCGCGCGCGCTGACGAGGTGCACGGTGTTGCGCATCAGGTGCAGCCGCACAACCTGGCGCTGCTCGGTCAGCGCCGACAGCTCATCCGGCGCGAAGCCCCGCAGCCGGGTCCACAACCCCACGTACGGGGCCAGCGGCGCCTGGGACTGCATGCCCCCCAGGTGCTCGATCGTGTCGACCGCCCGGCCCGGCGCGCGTTCCAGCAGGTACTGGCGGGCCAGCGTGGCCCGGTTGAGACGACGCCGGCTCAGCACGTCGCTCACCGCAGCGGCCCGAAGAAGGCCCGCAGGTCGGCCGCCAGCAGGGCGGGGGCCTCCATCGCGGGGAAGTGCCTGCCGCGCTCGAACTCGCTCCAGTGCGCGCCGGCCGGCGCGGGCACCAGCCGGCGCACGGTCTCGTCGGCGCCGAAGACCGCGAACCCCTGCGGCACGGCGGGCGGCGCGCCCCAGTCGGCGGAGTGGGCCTGCTCGTAGAGGGTGTGCGCGGCGGAGGCGCCGGAGCCGGTGAACCAGTACAGGCTGACCGTGGTGAGCAGCTGGTCGCGGTCGACCGGCAGATCGGTCCATTCGTGGACCTTCTCGGCGATCCAGGCGAGCTGCAGCAGCGGCGAGTCGGCCAGGCCGTAACCGATGGTCTGCGGCCTGGTGTTCTGGATGGCCAGGTAGCCGGAGCCGTCCTGCTGGAAGGCGTCCATCCGGCTCAGGATCAGCTTGTCGACCGGGTCGTCGGCGTCGAGCCGGTCGGCGACCCCCGGCATGAAGGTGGCGACGTTCGCGGCGGTGAACGGATCGGTCACCACGTGCACGCCGACGACGTGCTCGCCGTCGAGGCCGGCGAGCAGGCCGGACACGCCCGCGCCGACGTCGCCGCCGTGCACGCCGTACCGCTCGTAGCCGAGGCGGCCCATCAGCTCGGCCCAGGCGCGTGCGGTGCGCCCCATCGACCAGCCGGTCCCGCCCAGCGGCGTGGAGAAGGCGTAGCCGGGCAGCGACGGCGCGACGACGTGGAAGGCCGGGCCCTCGTCCGGGGCGACCAGCGGCTCGATCAGGTGCAGGAACTCGGCGACGGAGCTCGGGTAGCCGTGGGTGATCAGCAGCGGCCTGGCGTCGGGCCGGTCGGACCTGACGTGCAGGAAGTGGATGCGCTGGCCGTCGATCTCGGTCGTGAACTGCGGGTACCGGTTGAGCCGGGCCTCCTGGGCGCGCCAGTCGTACTGCGTGCGCCAGTACCCGGCGAGCTCCTTCAGGTGGCCGAGCGGCACGCCGCGGGTCCATCCGACGCCGGGCAGCTCGCCGGGCCAGCGGGCGTGGGCGAGCCGGTCGTTCAGGTGGTCGACGTCGGCCTGGGGGATCTCGACGCGGAAGGGCTGGATGTCGTCGCGCACGGCGCTTCTCCTTGTGAACGGCTCGGCCATGAGTGCTCTTGCGCTCATGCGGAGAACACTAGGAACATACGCGGAAAGGATCGTTCCTAGATCGTCGTCAGGATCGAAGAATGCTGGAAACCTCGGCGCGGCTGCTGCGCCTGCTGTCCCTCTTCCAGGCCAGGCGCGACTGGACGAGCACCGAGCTGGCCGCCCGGCTCGGCGTCACCACCCGCACGATCCGCAACGACGTCGGCCGGTTGCGCGCGCTCGGCTACCCGGTCGACGCGCGGCCGGGCGTGGCCGGCGGCTACCGGCTCGGCTCGGACGGCGCCCTGCCGCCGCTGCTGCTGGACGACGACGAGGCGGTGGCGGTCGCGATCGGCCTGCGCACCGCCGCGAGCGGCTCGATCGCCGGGATCGAGGAGACCTCGATGCGGGCGCTGGCCAAGCTGCAGCAGGTGCTGCCCGCGCGGCTGCGTCACCGGGTGAGCGCCTTCCAGTCGTACGCGCTGCCGATGCCGTCGCGCGGCTCGCAGGTGGATCCCGACGTGCTGACCGTGATCGCGAGCGCGTGCCGCGACCATGAGCGGCTGCGGTTCGACTACCGGGCGCATTCCGGGGCGGCCAGCCGGCGCTCGGTGGAGCCGTACCGCCTGGTGCACGACCGGCGGCGCTGGTATCTGGTGGCCTGGGACGTCGACCGGGACGCCTGGCGCACCTTCCGGGTCGACCGGATCGAACCGCGGACTCCGGTGGGGCCGCGCTTCACGCCCCGCGAGCTGCCGCCCGACCACGAGATCACGGCGCGGGTGGCCCGCGGGGCCGGCGAGGCGACCTGGCGCTACCGGGCGCGGGTCATCGTGCACGCGCCCGCCTCGCACGTGCGCGACCGGCTGCCGATCCCGGTGGACGTGCAGCCGCTGGGCGAGGACCGGTGCGTGTTCGAGCCGGGCTCGGACCATCCGGAGATGCTCGCCCTCCACCTGGGCCTGCTCGACGCGGACTTCACGGTCGAGGACTCGCCGGAGCTGGTGGCCGCGCTGCGCACGCTGACGAGCCGCTACCAGCGCGCGATCGCCGCCGCCGACCAGCCACCCGGCTAGCCGGCACGCCTCCAAAAGGCCGCGCCCGGCCAGCCGGCCCGTCCAAGGGGCCGCGCCCGGCCAGGCGACGCCCGCCGGTGCCGTGTCAGGCGAGGTCGCCGTGGCGGCCCGCGCCGGCGGCGAATCTGGCGGCGCCCTCCGCGGCGTCCGGCAGCGAGACCAGGCCGTGGCGCAGCTCGTTGCGCATGGCCTCCTCCTCGGGCAGGCCGTGCTGCTCCAGCAGCGACATGCGGTCGCCGCGCAGGCACGCCTGCGGGAACGCGGCGATCCGCGCGGCCAGCTCCTCGGCGTGCCGCCGGGCCGTGCCGGTGGGCACCAGGCGGTTGACCAGGCCCATGTCACGGGCCTCCGGGGCGCTCACCGCGCGGCCGGTGAGGATCATGTCCATGGCACGGGAGGCGCCGACGAGCCGGGGCAGCCGCACCGTGCCGCCGTCGATCAGCGGCACGCCCCAGCGGCGGCAGAAGACGCCGAACACCGCGTCCTCCTCGGCCACCCGCAGGTCGCACCAGAGGGCGAGCTCCAGCCCGCCGGCCACCGCGTGCCCGGCGACGGCCGCGATCACCGGCTTGGACAGGCGCATCCTGGTGGGCCCCATGGGGCCGTCGCCGTCCTCGCCGACGTGGTTGTCCAGCGCCTTGAGGTCGGCCCCGGCGCAGAACGTGCCGCCCTCGCCCCACAACACCGCCACGGCCGCGTCGGAGCGCTCGAAGCCGGCGAACGCGTCCGTGAGCGCGTCGGCGGTCTTCCTGTCCACCGCGTTGCGCGCCTCCGGCCTGCTGATGACGACGGTGGTGACGGGTCCCTCGCGCTCGACGCGTACGGTCATGCGCCCCTCCTCCGGGGTACGTGCGGCTTCGCCTCGGGGAAACCTGCCGAGCGTACCCTCAGGCGAGGGCCCCGGCCAGCAACGCGTCGAAGTGGTCGGCGGCCGGGGCGTCGATGCCGCGCAGCGGGCCCCGCTCGGCCAGGTGCGCCTCGGCGTACAGGCGGGCGACCAGGGCCTTGCGCCCGTCGTCGAGGCCCCAGCCGGCCTGGTCCTCCAGCAGGGCGGCGGCGTAGACGTCGGCCATGAACTGGGCCAGCGGGTAGAGGCGTTCCTCGGCGAGCGCCGGGTCGAGGCCGTGCCAGGCCGCGACGGCCTTGGACAGGTCGTCGATCCGCGCGTGCACCAGGTCGGAGGTGGCCAGGGCGCGCAGGCGGGCCAGGAACGGCACGTGGGCCTCCTCGCGGAGCATGGCGCGGCGCACGTCCAGGCACAGGATGTTGTCGCCGCCCTCCCAGATCGGGTTGACCTGGGCGTCGCGCAGCAGCCTGGCCACCGGCCACTGCTCGATGTAGCCGTTGCCGCCGTGCACCTCGATCGCGTCGCTGGCCGCCGTCAGGCCGAGCCGGGCGGCGCGCAGCTTGATCAGCGCGGGCCCGAGCCGCAGCCGGGGGCCGACCAGGCCGTCGAACACCATCGCCTGGGCGGCCTCGACCTCGACGATCAGCTCGGCCAGCTTGCGGCGCATCAGGGGCTGGTCGATGAGCGGGCGGCCGAACGCCTCGCGGGAACGCGCGTAGCAGACCGACTCGACCAGGGCCCGCCTGGCCACGCCGACGCCCATCATGGCCACGCCCAGCCGGGAGGCGTTGGTGAGCTTCATCATCGTGCCGAGCCCGGAGCCGGAGCCCCGGCCGGCCAGCAGGAACGCCTCGGCGTCGGTGAACTCGACCTCGGCCGAGGCGACCGAGCGGGTGCCCAGCTTGTCCTTCAGCCGCCGGATGCGCACCCCGTTGCGCGAGCCGTCGCGCCGCTCCCACAACGCCAGGAACGGCGCCACCGACCCGTCGGGCGTGCGGGCGAGCACCACGAACGCCGAGCCGTTGGCGTTGGAGGCGAACCACTTGAACCCGGTCAGCCGCCACGCCTCCCCGTCGGGCTCGGCCCACGCCTCCAGGGCGGCCAGGTCGGAGCCGCCGGTGCGTTCGGTGAACATCTGAGCGGCCTCGCCGGAGTAGTAGCCGTCGGCGAAGATCTCCCGGACCCGGTCGCGCACGTCCGGCGGCGCGTGCTTCTCGGCCAGCGAGACCACCATGTCCCCGCCGGTGCCGAGTGCGCAGCCCATCCCGATGTCGGCCTGGTCGAGCAGGTACGTCCAGGCCGCCGCCAGCGCGGACGGGTCCGCCCCGTTCGCCCGTGCCTCCTCGGCGAACGACGGCGAGGTGAAGTTGTCCTCCATGAGCGCCGCGCGCGCGGCCTGGAAGGACGGCGGCATGACGACCCGGCTGACGTCCCTGCCCCACTTGTCGTACTTCTCCAGGCGGGGCGGGTTGCGGTCGGTCTCCTCGGCGCACTCGGCGACCAGGCCGCCCATCAGCGCGCCGAGCCGTTCGAGGTGGGGCTCGGCCCAGGCGAAGCCGTCGCCGAGGTGGCGCCGCATGAGCAGGCGCAGCGTGGGGTCGCAGGTCCACCAGTTGCGCCCGGCCGCCCCCTGGTAGCGCTCGGTGGCGTAGCGGTCGCTGTGGTCGAAAGGTTCGATGAGATACCGGCCCATACTCGCGAGTGTTACATATAATCAACACGCGATGGAAGACCGTAACACCTCACTCAGCGCCCGGTCGGCGGTGCTGAGCGCGCTGCTCGGCAGCCACCCGCCCCGGCTGCCCGCCCGTCACCTGGTGCGCATCGGCGCGCTGTTCGGCATCGCAGAGGGCACGGTCCGGGTGGCGCTGTCGCGCATGGTGGCGGCCGGCGACCTGACGCAGCAGGGCGGCCGCTACACGCTGTCCGAGCGGCTCGTCGAGCGCCAGGCCCGGCAGGACGAGAGCCGCGACCCGCACACCAGGCCGTGGGACGGCACGTGGGAGGTGGCGGTGGTCACCGCCGAGCGGCGCGCCCCGGCCGACCGGGCCGCGTTCCGGCACACGATGTCCGCGCTGCGCATGGGCGAGCTGCGCGAGGGCACCTGGCTGCGTCCGGCCAACCTGGTGCGCGAGTGGCCCGAGACCGTCACCGCGCAGTGCACTTTGATCGACGGCCGCCCGCACGGCGACCCCACCCCGCTGCTGTGGGACCTCGACGGCTGGGCGGCCGAGGCGGGCCGGCTGGAGCGGGCGCTCGACCGGGCCGACGGGCTGGCCGAGGGCTTCCTGGTCTCGGCCGCCGTGCTGCGCCACCTGCTGGCCGACCCGCTGCTGCCCGCCGAGCTGCTGCCCGCGAGCTGGCCGGGAGCCGCCCTTCGGGCCCGCTACGACGCCTTCGACCGCCGCTACCGCGAGGTCCTGCGCGCGCACATGGAGGGCTGAGCCCCCTCCTGAATCAGAGTTCGACGCCGAAGACGATGCGCTTGTTCCTGAACTCGGTGACGCTCCACACCTTGCCGCCGCGCACCGTCAGGTCCTCGGGCCCGATCGGGTACGGCCTGGTCAGCAGCTTGTCGCCGCTGTGGACGAGCAGTCTGCCGTTGGTGGCGGCGTCGGCCGCCTGGCTCAGGTACCACTTGCCGCCCCACGAGACCGCGCCCTGGATCTTGGGGTGGCCCATGACGAAGGCGTCCTTGGGCGTGCCGTCGGTCAGCGGCAGGTTCCAGCGGGCGACCCACCCGCCGGGGTCGTTCTCCCGGTACTCGCCCGCGACCAGCGCGGGCGTGCCGCCGCTGCGGTCGACCGACAGGAACGAGAAGTGCGGCCCGCCGCGCGCGAGCTTCCAGCAGTCGGTCTGCGGGAGCAGGTAGCGGTAGCCGAAGGCGTGGAACCGGCCGCCGGAGCGCCCGATGCGCGCGGGGTCGCCCAGGTCGGGCTGGGCGGTGCGCAGGTCGAGCAGGTTGCCCAGGTCGAAGACGCGCAGGCCGTTGTAGGTGTCGGCGACGTAGAGCAGGTCGCCGTGGCAGGCCAGGCCGCCCGCGTGCACGTCGATCGGCCCGTACGAGCCGTCGGGCCTGGCCTCGACCAGCAGCGCGTGCTGGTACTTCAGCGTCCGGGGGCTCAGGAACGACACCCTGATCCCCCGCTCGCCCGCCGCCGGCTTGAAGTACCAGCTCACCAGCAGCACCGGCACGCCGATGGCGCCGGACTCCTCGCCGCAGGTCACGCCCTGCGGGTACCAGTCGACCGTGTCCTGGTCCTTGGCGTCGAAGGCGTACCAGTCCGCCGGCCTGGGCCGCATCGAGCCCAGCGCCGCCGTCGCGCCCTTGTGGACGGCGGTCCTGTTGGCGTGGGCCAGCAGGGCCTCGACCCCGGTCGCGCCGATCTCCCCGGCCAGCTTCGCCGCCCCCGTGGCCAGCGTCCCCGTGGCCCGCGTTAACGCGTAGGGCGCCTTGTCGGCCGGTACCATCCCCGTCGCCGCCATATCTGCCTCACTCCGTCCGTCTCTCGGAGTAGTTTGACGGACGCGCGGCGGCATTTGTTGGCGTTCAGTCCCAGTTCAATCCCCGTTCAGTCCCACAGGTGCACCGGCAGGCCCGACAGGGCCAGCTCGCGGTAGCGGCGCACGAGCCGTTCCCGGTCGCCGCCGAAGCGCGCCAGCGCCTCGCGCTGCCAGACGGCGCCGGTGCGCCGCAGCCGGGTGCGCTGGGCGATGACGTCCAGCGCGGTGTCGGCGTCGTGCGGGGTCACCCCGGCCGCAAGCAGCGCGGCCCGCGCCTCGGGCAGCAGCCTGAGCACCAGGTCGGCGGCCTCGAACTCGCCGTCCAGCCCCGGCCAGGTCAGCTTGGCCTCCAGGCCGTCCTGGGCGGCGCGGTAGAAGTTCTGGTACGCCTCGGCGAACCGGTAGCCGGTCAGGTCCCGCTCGGCCTGCGACAACGTCAGCCCCAGCAGGAACGCCGTGTTCGCGGTCATGTCCGCGCACGAGGGCCCGGCGGGCAGCGCGCGCATCTCGACCCGCAGGTGGCCGCCGTCGGCCGGGTCGTAGACGGGCCGGTTCCACTGCCAGATCGTGCCCTGGTGCAGCCGCAGCTCGGGCACCTCGTGCGGCTCGGCGTCGTCGGACAGGTCGGGCACGATCGGCTCGTAGTCCTGGACGTACCGCTCGAACAGCTCGTGCGCGCCCTCCCGCACCCAGTCCGAGCCGAACGTGACCCGCCCGTCCCTGCGCCCGCGCCGCTCCACGTCGCGGTCGTCGGCCGCCTCCTCCATCAGCGCGATCCGCGTCTCCGCCCACAACTGCCTGCCCAAGAAGAACGGCGAGTTGCCGCACGCGGCCAGCACCGGCCCGATGGCGAGCTGGGCGGCGTTGAACAGCCGGGCGAAGCGGTCGGGCGGCGTGCGGATGTGCACCTGCCAGGAGGTGTTGGCGCTTTCCAGGATCACGTCCTCCACCGACAGCTCCAGGTCCTCGATCTTGACGAGGAACGGCTCCAGCCGCAGCCGCCTGATGCCCCTGCTCATGGCCCGGTAGCGGTTCTGGTCGCTCATCGCGCCGATGGTGAAGTCCTCGGCGGCCAGCGTGGGCAGAATGCCGATCGGCAGCGCGCCGCCGTCCTCGACGGCGGCGTCCAC
>NZ_JBSFGJ010000175.1:0-18353 GCF_053596515.1 Nonomuraea sp. NPDC001684 | reverse complement strand
GTGGCGGGACGGGCCTCGGCTCAGCCCACCTTGACCTTCACCGGCTTGCTCTCGTGGTGCTGCCGGTCGAGCGAGGTGATCAGGTACGTGCCCGGCTTGGCCGGGTACGACGTCGTCGTCACCACGGCCGCCAGGTTGCGGGCGTCGGTGGTGTGGCAGTCCTTGCCCGACTCCGGCACCCGGTACACCGCGTAGGCGCGCGCCCCCTCGGACGGCGTCCAGGACACGGTGGAGCCGCTCGCCTTGACGCCCGCCGGCTTGCCGGGGGCCTCGCCGCCGCGGTCCTCCATGATCGGCAGCAGCGCCGGACGGCTGTAGTGCTCCTTGGCCACCCGGTCGATCGCGCCGAGCGGGTTGGTCAGGAGCTGCTTGGCGCTGAAGTAGATGTCGCCGTCGACCTGCTCGTAGCGCCGGTTCACCGTCAGGTGCGCCGACAGCTCGCCCGGGTTGGCCCAGGCGGCGTTGGTCCTGGTGCCGACCTGGTAGAGCGCCTGGCCGATGTAGAGCTGGACGTCGGTGCCCTTGACCGCGCCCGCCCACCAGGCCGTCAGCGTCTTGTAGTCGGCCGCCTTGAAGCCGCGCGGCCAGTAGAGCTGCGGGGCGACGTAGTCGACCGTGCCGTCCTCGATCCAGGAGCGGGCGTCGGCGTAGATCGAGTCGTAGGCGGACATGCCGGCCGTGGCCGACCCGTCGGGGTCGTTGGACTTGTTGCGCCAGATGCCGAACGGGCTGATGCCGAACTTCACGTGGTTCTTCGTGTCGTGGACGGCCGCGTCGACCTTGGCCACCAGCTTGTTCACGTTGTGGCGGCGCCAGTCGGCCAGCTTCCGGCCCTCGCCGTACTTGGCGAAGGCCGCCTTGTCGTCGAACGTGCCGCCGCCGCCCGGATAGGGATAGAAGTAGTCGTCGAAGTGCACGCCGTCGACGTCGTAGCGGCTGACCACGTCGGTGATGACCTTGGTGACGTGCTCGCGCACCTGCGGCAGGCCGGGGTTGTAGTAGAGGCCGCCGCCGTACTTGACCGTCCAGTCGCGGTGCTGCTTGGCCGGGTGGTTCGCCGGGAGCTTGGACAGGTCGGCGGTCTCGGCCGCGCGGTAGGGGTTGAACCAGGCGTGGAACTCCAGGTTGCGCTTGTGGGCCTCGTCGATGAGGAACGGGAGCGGGTCCCAGCCCGGGTCCTTGCCCGCGGTGCCCGTCAGGTACTGCGACCAGGGCTCCAGCGAGGAGCGGTAGAGCGCGTCGGAGGCGGGCCGGACCTGGACGAAGACGGCGTTGAGATTGCGCTTGACCGCGCTGTCGAGGATCTTGACGTACTCGGCCTTCTGGCGGGCCTGGCCGAGGCCGGCGCGCGAGGGCCAGTCGATGTTCTTGACCGTCGCGATCCACACCCCGCGCAGCTGGCGCTTGGGGTAGCGGGGGTCGGGCTTGCAGGCCGCCGTCGCCTCGGCGGTGGCGGGGGCGGTGGTCGTCGTCTTCTTGGTCGCTGCGGGGCTCTCGGTCGCGCCGGGGCCGAACACGTAGGCGGCGCTGGTGGTCACGACCGCGAGGGCTGCAGCGGCTAGGAGTGGGCGTCCAGTTCGCATAGTGCAAACCAGTCTGGCAGCTGCTCCCGCGTGATCGGACCTGAAAAAAGAAATGCAGTCGTGATGCTTCTGTTACGAAACGGTAGATGTGTGATCAAACGTGCGGGCCGGGAGGGACATGCCGCCCTCCCGGCTCAGCGCCGCTCAGTCCGTACCCCTTACTCGGTGGCCGCCACCTTGCTCGCCAGGTTCGGCGGCAGCGGCTCGTAGCGCAGGAACGTGCGCGTGAACGTCCCGGTGCCGTGCGACATCGAGCGCAGGTCGATGGCGTAGCGGGTGATCTCCAGCTCGGGCACCTCGGCCTTGACCAGCGTGCGCCCGGTGCCCACCGGCTCGGTGCCGAGCACGCGCCCGCGCCGCGAGGACAGGTCGGACATCACCGAGCCCACGTGGTCGTCGGCCACCAGCACCGACAGCTCGTCCACCGGCTCCAGCAGCAGGGTCGGGACCTTCGAGGCCGCCTCCTTCAGCGCGAGCTGGCCCGCGATCTGGAAGGCCATGTCGGAGGAGTCGACCGAGTGGGCCTTGCCGTCGTAGAGCGTGACGCGCACGTCCACCATCGGGTAGCCGGCCACCACGCCGCGCTCCATCTGGGCCCGCACGCCCTTCTCCACCGACGGGATGAACTGCCGGGGCACCACCCCGCCGACGATCTTGTCCACGAACTCGAACCCGCCGCCCGAGGGCAGGGGCTCGACCTCCAGGTGGCAGATCGCGTACTGGCCGTGGCCGCCGGTCTGCTTGACGTTGCGGCCCATCGCCTGGCACCGGCCGCCGAACGTCTCGCGCAGCGGCACCCGCAGCTCGATCCGCTCGACCTCGACGCCGTGCCGGTTGGCCAGGCGGTCGAGCAGCACGTCGGTGTGCGCCTCGCCCATGCACCACAGCACGAGCTGCCGGGTCTCGGCGTTGTTCTCCAGGCGCAGCGTCGGGTCCTCGGCCACCAGCCGGCCGAGCGCCTGGGCCAGTTTGTCCTCGTCGGCCTTCGACTTCGCCCTGATCGCCACCGGCAGCAGCGGATCGGGCATCTGCCAGGACGTCATCAGCAGCGGACGGTCCACCTCCGACAACGTGTCGCCGGTCTCGGCCCGCGACAGCTTGGCCACGGCCACGATGTCCCCGGCCGAGCCCTTGGCCGCCGGGCGCTGGGTCTTGCCCAGCGGGCTGGTCAGCGTGCCGATGCGCTCGTCGACGTCGTGGTCCTCGTGCCCGCGGTCGGCCAGGCCGTGGCCGGAGACGTGCACGGTCATGTCGGGGCGCAGCGTGCCGGAGAAGACGCGGACGAGGCTGATGCGGCCCACGTACGGGTCGCTGGTGGTCTTGACGACCTCGGCCACGAGCGGGCCGTCGGGGTCGCACGCGATGCCGCCGACCGGCTTGCCGGACAGGTCGGTGATCTCGGGCATCGGGTGTTCCAGCGGCGAGGGGAAGCCCTGGGTCACCAGCTCCAGCAGCTCCGTCATGCCCACCGCGTGGCCGTCGCCGAGCCCGCTGCACAGCACCGGGAAGAAGCTGCCGCGGGCGACCGCCTTCTCCAGGTCGTCCACCAGGACCTTGGTGTCGATGGGCTCGCCCGCCAGGTAGCGGTCCATGAGCGACTCGTCCTCGCTCTCCTGGATGATGCCCTCGATCAGCTCGCCGCGCCGCTCGTCGATCTGCGCCTCGTACTCGGCGCCCGGCTCCTTCTCGGTGCGGGCGCCGGTCGCGTAGTTGTAGAACTTCTGCGACAGCAGCCCGATCAGGCCGTTGACGTGCCCGTTGGTGATCACCGGCAGGTAGAGCGGCGCGACGCCGTCGCCGAAGACGTCCTGGCAGGTGGCCAGCACCTCGTCGAAGTCGGCGCGCTGGTGGTCGATCTTGGTGATCACGACCGCCCTGGGCATGGCGACCTGGGCGCACTCCTCCCAGAGCATCTGCGTGAGCCCGTCGATCCCCTCGGAGGCCGACACGACGAACAGGGCGGCGTCGGCGGCGCGCAGCCCGGCGCGCAGGTCGCCGACGAAGTCGGCGTAACCCGGGGTGTCGAGCAGGTTGATCTTGATGCCGTTGTGCACGAGCGGCGCCAGCGCCAGGTTGACCGACCGCTGCTGGCGCACCTCGACCTCGTCGAAGTCGGTGACCGTGTTGCCGTCCTCCACCCGGCCCGGCCGCTGGACGGTGCCCGTCGCCGCGAGCAGCTGCTCGACCAGGGTGGTCTTGCCCGCTCCCGAGTGGCCGACCAGCACGACGTTGCGTATCGCGTCCGCCCTGTCGGCCGTGGGTGCCCTGCCCGCGGCTCCCATGGCCCCGCCGGAGTTCCTTTCCGCCACTTCGCCTCCCACGTCGTCGGTGCATCCAACGCCGCGCCCGCGCGGAGGGTGTCAGGAACCGCATGGACGCGGTGTGTTCACCAAATACCCCTGTGGCGAATATCACAAGGGGTGCGGGGCAAAGAAAGTGGCCGCTCACGTGATGGCCTACGATCGGACCGCGATGCTCAAACTCCTGCGACCGGCCATGACCCGGATACTCACCCCGCTGGGCAGGGCTCTCGTCGGCCGCGGGATCGGCCCGAACGCCGTCACGGCGATCGGCACCCTCGGCACGGTGATCTCGGCCCTGCTCCTGTTCCCGCTGGGCCAGCTGGCCTGGGGGGCGCTGCTCATCACCGTCTTCGTGCTGTTCGACCTGCTCGACGGCGTCGTGGCCCGGCTGGGCGGCAAGGGGGGCACCGTCTGGGGCGCCTTCCTCGACTCCACGCTCGACCGGGTGGCCGACGCCGCCATCTTCGCCGGCCTGATCATGTACTTCGTCGCCGGGGGCGACACGCTGATGGCCGGCGTGACGCTGGCCTGCCTCGTCGCCGGGTCCCTGGTCTCCTACGCCAAGGCCAGGGCCGAGGGCCTCGGGCTCACCGCGGACGTGGGGCTGGCCGAACGTCCCGAACGGCTGGTCGTGGCCCTGGTCGCGACCTTCTTCTCGGGGGTCGGGGTGCCGTACGTGCTGCCGCTCGGGATGTGGCTGCTGGCGGCGGCCTCCACCATCACCGTCGTGCAGCGGGTCGTGCACGTCCACCGGCAGACGAGGGAGCGATGAGCGAGAAGACCTCCATCGGCGACCGCCTCGTGGCGGCGGGCTTCGCGGCGGGCTGGAAACTGGTCCCGCTGCTGCCCCAGCGGCCCACGGCGGCGGTCTTCCGCCTCCTGGCCGACCGGGTGTGGCGCAAGCGCGGCAAGTCCGTGCGCCGCCTGGAGTCCAACCTGGCCAGGGTCACCGGCATCGACGCCGGCAGCGCGGAGCTGCGCGAGCTGAGCAGGGCCGGCATGCGCTCCTACTTCCGCTACTTCCACGAGGTCTTCCGCCTGCCCTCGATCCCGCGGCCGGAGATCGTCCGGCGCACCCACGTCATCGGGGCCGAGCACATCCACGACACCCTGGCCACGGGCCGGGGCGTGGTGCTGGCCCTGCCGCACATGGGCAACTGGGACGCGGCGGGCGCCTGGCTGGTCGGCGTCGGCCATCCGTTCACCACGGTCGCCGAGCGGCTGAAGCCCGAGTCGCTGTTCCGCCGCTACGTCGCCTTCCGCGAAGGGCTCGGCATGGAGGTGCTGCCGCTCACCGGCGGCGACGGCCACAACTTCGGCACCCTCGCCGGCCGCGTGCGCAAGGGCGGCGTGGTCTGCCTGCCCGCCGAGCGCGACCTGACCAAGAGCGGCATCGAGGTGCGCTTCTTCGGCGCCACCACCAAGGTGCCGGCCGGGCCGCCGCTGCTGGCCGTCCAGACCGGCGCCGCGCTGCTGCCGGCCACCGTCTACTTCGTGGGCGACGACTGGGGCATCCACATCCACGAGGAGATCCCGGTGCCGGCCGAGGGCACCCGGCAGGAGAAGGTGGCGGCCGTCGCCCAGGCCATGACGGACGTCTTCGAGAAGGGCATCGCCGAGCACCCGGAGGACTGGCACATGTTGCAGCGGCTCTGGCTGGAGGACCTGCCGAAATGAAGGTCGGCATCGTCTGCCCCTACTCCTGGGACATGCCGGGCGGGGTCAAGCAGCACATCGACGACCTGGCCCAGGCGCTGATGGCGCAGGGGCACGAGGTCTCGGTCATCGCGCCCGCCGCCGACGACGACGAGCTGCCCCCGTACGTGACGGGCGCCGGCCGGGCGGTGCCGGTGCCCTACAACGGGTCGGTGGCCCGGATGTCGTTCGGGTTCCTGTCGGCCGCGCGGGTGCGGCGCTGGGTGCGTACCGGCGACTTCGACGTGCTGCACATCCACGAGCCGCTGATCCCGAGCCTCGGCGTGCTGGCCTGCTGGGCGGCCAAGGGGCCGATCGTGGCCACCTTCCACGCCTCCTTCACCCGCTCGCGCGCCATCGCGGTGGCCGAGCCGCTGCTGCGCAGCGCGCTGGAGAAGCTGAGCGGCCGCATCGCGGTCTCCGACGCGGCGCGCAAGAGCCTGGTCGAGCAGTTCGGCGGCGACACCGTGCTGATCCCCAACGGGGTGACCGTGGCCCGCTACACCGAGGCCGAGCCGCTGCCCGGCTGGGGCCCCGACGGCGCCACCATCGGCTTCCTCGGCCGCATGGACGAGGAGCGCAAGGGCCTGCCGATCCTGCTCGACGCCTTCAACGCCCTGGCCGCCGAGCGTCCCGGTCTGAAGCTGCTCATCGCCGGGCCCGGCGACGCCAAGGACGTCTACGACAAGGTGCCCAAGCCCTTCCACGAGCGGGTCACCGTGCTCGGCATGGTGAGCGAGGCCGACAAGATCCGCGCCTACCACTCGGTCGACGTGTTCTGCGCCCCCAACACCCGGGGCGAGAGCTTCGGCATCGTGCTGGCCGAGGCCATGGCCTCGGGGGCGACGGTGCTGGCCAGCGACATCCCGGCCTTCCGCAAGGTGCTGGGCGAGGGGCAGGCCGGCGCGCTGTTCGCCAACGGCGACGCCGCCTCGCTCGCCCGCGAGGCCGCCGCGCTGCTCGACGCGCCCGAGCGGCGCGCCAAACTGGCCGCCGAGGCGCTGGTGGCGGTCAGGAAGTACGACTGGTCCACGGTCGCCCGCGACGTGGTGCGCGTCTACGAGACGGTGACCACCAGCGGCGCGGGCCGGGTGGAGGAAGACCTGTGACCGCCCGCCGAGAGCTCCTGTAGGGAACCGCTGTGACATCCACCATGATCGTGCTGATCGTGGGCATCGTCGTCGTGCTCACGGCCGTCTACATCTCCTGGCGCGCGGGCCGGCTCGACCGCCTGCACATCCGGCTCGAACTGGCCCGCGAGGCGCTGGACGCCGCGCTCATGCGGCGCCGGGCCGTGGTGCTCGAACTGGCCGGCTCGCGCCTGCTCGACCCCGCGACCTCGCTGGTGCTGGCCGCCGCCGCCCACGAGGCCAGGATCGCCGGGCCCGAGGAGCGCGAGCACGCCGAGAGCGACCTGTCGCGGGCCCTGCGGGCCGCGGTGGACCAGGAGCGTTTCCGGGAGAAGCTGGCCGAGGGGCACCCGTTCACCGGGCAGCCCTTCGAGGAGCTCAAGCCGGTGCTCGCGGTGAAGATCGAGAACACCGCCGCGGGCAAGCCCCAGCTCGGGCTCAAGAGCGCGGACGTCGTCTACGTCGAGCAGGTCGAGGCCGGCCTGACCCGGCTCATGGCGATCTTCTCCTCGAAGATCCCGGCCAAGGTGGGCCCGGTGCGCAGCGCCCGCATCTCCGACCTGCACATCGTCCCGCAGTTCGGCAAGCCGGCGTTCGCCTACTCCGGCGCGCAGACCAAGATGTTGCCGTTCATCGCCAAGGCCCCGCTGTACGACGTGGGCGACACCCGCAACCCCGGCGCCTACTTCCGCCAGCCGGGCCGCTACGCCCCCTACAACCTGTTCGCCAACACCAGGAAGCTGCTGTCGGGCGCCCCCAAGGCCACCGAGGCCAAGGACATCGGCTTCACCTTCGGCGACGCGCCCGCCGAGGGCGGCGTGGACAAGAAGTCGTACACCGTCAGGTGGCCCGCGGCGCGCTTCACCTTCGCCTGGTCGGAGGCCAAGAAGCAGTGGCTGATCTGGCAGGACGGCAAGAAGGACATGGCGGCCGAGGGCGGCCAGCTCGGCGCGCCCACGATCGTCGTGCAGTACACCAAGACCGAGCGCTCGCAGTTCCACGACTTCCACCAGAGCTACACCCCGCTCGTGCACACCACCGGCAAGGGCAAGGCCGTCGTGCTGCGCGACGGCAAAGCCTACGCGGCCAACTGGGAACGGGAATCGGAGGAGACCGGTACGACGTTCACCACTGAGAGCGGCGAGCCGATGAACTTCGCCCCCGGCCAGGTCTGGATCGCGCTCGCCAGCCGCAAGCCCGTCACCCCTTGATAGACCGTTCTGTATAAGTTGAGCGGCAAATCCTGACATCGTGGCATGTCGGGGGAGGGGTCCATCAGGACCTACGATGGGTTTGATAACTTACCGTCCGCCCTGAGAGCCCGTGAGGAAGACCGTGTCCAGCACGCCTGAAAGCACCCCCGTCACCGGAACGGCCCGCGTCAAGCGCGGCATGGCCGAGATGCTCAAGGGTGGCGTCATCATGGACGTCGTCACCCCCGAGCAGGCCAAGATCGCTGAGGATGCCGGCGCCGTCGCCGTCATGGCCCTTGAGCGTGTGCCCGCCGACATCCGCGCCCAGGGCGGCGTGTCCAGGATGAGCGACCCCGACATGATCGACGGCATCATCGCCGCCGTGTCGATCCCCGTCATGGCCAAGGCCCGCATCGGCCACTTCGTCGAGGCCAAGGTCCTGCAGTCGCTCGGCGTCGACTACGTCGACGAGTCCGAGGTGCTCACCCCGGCCGACTACGCCAACCACATCGACAAGTGGCAGTTCACCGTGCCCTTCGTCTGTGGCGCCACCAACCTGGGCGAGGCCCTGCGCCGCATCACCGAGGGCGCGGCCATGATCCGCTCCAAGGGCGAGGCCGGCACCGGCGACGTCTCCAACGCCGTCACCCACATGCGCACCATCCGCGCCGAGATCAGGCGCCTCACCACGCTGGCCGAGGACGAGCTCTACGTGGCCGCCAAGGAGCTGCAGGCCCCCTACGAGCTGGTCGCCGAGGTCGCCAGGAACGGCAAGCTGCCGGTCGTGCTGTTCACCGCGGGCGGCATCGCCACCCCGGCCGACGCCGCCATGATGATGCAGCTCGGCGCCGAGGGCGTGTTCGTCGGCTCGGGCATCTTCAAGTCGGGCGACCCGGCCAAGCGCGCCGCGGCCATCGTCAAGGCCACCACGTTCTACGACGACGCCGACGTCGTCGCCAAGGTCTCGCGCGGTCTCGGCGAGGCCATGGTCGGCATCAACGTCGACGAGATCCCGCAGCCGCACCGGCTGGCCGAGCGCGGCTGGTGAACCGGCGCGTCGTCGCAGGTCGGCGGCCCGCCGTAGGTCCATGATCGTCATGTGACGATGAAAAGCTTCGTAAGAGGCGGCATTCGCGAAGGATGTCGCCTCTTTCGTGTTGTCCGCGGTTCACCGGCCTGTCATGAGACTCGGTCAGGCTACGGGCGTCCCTCACCCTTGATCGTCCCGAGGAGCGCACCGTGTCCCAGCTGAACCGACGGCACTTCCTGGTCACCGGCCTGGCGGCGGGCGCCGCCGCCGCGATCCCCGCCACCGCGGCGAGCGCCGAGCCGGACCCCGCCGCAGAGACCGCGCAGGCACTGGCCTCGCGCGGGCTGACCACCGACCCCTTCACGCTCGGCGTGGCCTGCGGCGACCCCGACCACGAGGGGTTCGTGCTGTGGACCAGGCTGGCGCAGAACCCGCTGGCCGAGGACGGCTTCGGCGGCATGCCGCAGCGCCCGTTCCCGGTGCAGTGGCAGGTCTACGCCGACGAGCGCGGGCGCCGCGTCGTCCGGTCGGGGGTGGCCGTCGCCGTGCCGGAGTGGGGGCACAGCGTGCACGTCGAGGTCGACCGGCTGAGCTCGGACCGGGACTACTGGTACCGCTTCCGCGTCGGCCCGTACGTCTCGCCCATGGGACGGGCGCGCACGGCCCCGCACCCGCTGTCCTACGGCGGCGCGCTGTCGATGGCCTTCGTCTCCTGCGCCCAGTACGAGCACGGCTGGTTCACCTCCTACCGCAGGCTGGCCGAGGAGCACCCGGACCTGATCCTGCACCTGGGCGACTACCAGTACGAGTACACCAAGGACACCTACACCATCCCGGGCGGCAACGTCCGCGACCACGAGGGCCCCGAGACCGAGACCCTGGCCGGCTACCGCCAGCGGCACGCCCAGTACAAGGCCGACCCCGACCTGCAGGCCGCGCACGCCGCCGCGCCCTGGCTGGTCGTCTGGGACGACCACGAGCTGGACAACAACTGGGCCGACGAGGTGCCGGAGAAGCCGGAGGTGCCCCAGCCGGACTTCCTGGCCCGCCGCGCCGCCGCCTTCCGCGCCTACTACGAGAACATGCCGCTGCGCCGCACGTCGATCCCGCGCGGCATCGACATGCAGCTCTACCGGCGGATCCGGTGGGGCAGGATGGCCACCTTCCACATGATGGACACCCGCCAGTACCGCGACGACCAGGGCTGCGGCGACGGCTACCGCGACTGCCCGGCCGCCGTGGACCCGGCGCGCTCGATCACCGGCGCGGCGCAGGAGCAGTGGCTGATCGACGGCTTCCACCGCTCGCGCGCCCAGTGGGACATCCTGGGCCAGCAGGTGTTCTTCGCCCAGCGCGACAACAACGCCGGCCCCGCCAAGATCACCTCGATGGACGCCTGGGACGGCTACGTCGCCTCCCGCCGGCGCATCACCCAGGGCTGGGTGGACGCCGAGGTGCGCAACCCGGTGGTGCTGACCGGCGACGTGCACGCCCACTGGGCCAGCGACCTCAAGCTCGACTACGACGACCCGACCGGGCCCACCGTGGGCTCGGAACTCGTGGCCACCTCCATCACCACGGGCGGCGACGGCGCGGACTCCGACCCGGCGACGCATCCGTACCTGACGATCAACCCGCATCTGAAGTTCTACAACAACCAGCGCGGATACGTGCTGACGAAGATCGAGCGCGACCTGCTCACGGCCGACTTCAAGGTCGTGCCGCAGGTGCGCGAGCCTGGGGCGCAGGCGTACACGCGGGCGACGTTCGTGGTGGAGGACCGGGTGCCGGGGGTGCGGCAGACGTACCTGCGGCCGCTGGACCCGGCGATCGGGGCCAGGAAGCAGGTGACGGTGGAGGACACCGTCCGGCTGGAGACCGAACGCCCGTAGCCCTGAGGCAGGCGGCGTCCCCGGGGGCTGGGACGCCGCCTTTTCTTCGCCCGGAATATTAGCCAGGCTAAGTTAGTTGGGCTAAGCATGAGGGAAGATCCCACCCAGATGGCCGAGCAGGTCTCCAAGGTGCTGCGCCACCTGGTCCTGCTGCTGCGGCGCTCCAGCGCCGGCCAGCCCGTCACCACCCAGCAGTACGCCGTGCTCGGCTCGCTCGAACACGGCCCGCGCCGGATGACCGAGCTGGCCGAGGAGCACGCCGTCCAGCTGCCGACCATGACCGTGCAGATCAACCGGCTGGAGTACGCGGGCCTGGTGGCGCGCGGCTCCGACCCGGCCGACGCCCGCGTCAGGACGGTCGAGCTCACCGGCGAGGGCCGCGACCGGCTGCACGCCGTGCGCCGGGCCAGGATCGCCCGCCTCGCCCAGGACCTGGCCGCGCTCACCGACGACGAGCGCGACGTGCTCGCGGCGGCCCTGCCCGTCCTGGCCAAGCTCGGCATCGACAGAACCACCCAGTAAGGGGACAACATGCAAACCGGCGGCGGAATCCTGCGCCAGCCGATGTCCGTCTGGGCCACCGCGTTCGCCGCGGTCGTGGCCTTCATGGGCATCGGCCTCGTCGACCCCATCCTGCCCTCCATCGCCCAAGGGCTGCACGCCACGCCCAGCCAGGTGTCCCTGCTGTTCACCAGCTACTTCCTGGTCACCGCCGTGGCCATGCTGATCACCGGCTGGGTCTCCAGCCGCATCGGCGGCAAGCGCACGCTGCTGGCCGGGCTGGCGCTGGTCGTGGTGTTCGCCGCGCTGGCCGGCACCTCCGGCAGCGTCGCCGAGCTCGTCGGCTTCCGCGCCGGCTGGGGTCTGGGCAACGCCCTGTTCGTGGCCACCGCGCTGGCCGTCATCGTCGGCGCGGCCAGCGGCGGCGCGGAGTCGGCCATCATCCTGTACGAGGCCGCGCTCGGTCTCGGCATCTCGGCCGGCCCGCTGGTCGGCGCGCTGCTCGGCGACTGGAACTGGCGGGCGCCGTTCTTCGGCACCGCCACGCTGATGGCCGCCGGTTTCGTGCTGATCGCCACCCTGCTCAGGACGGGGCCGAGGCCCGCGGTCAAGACCAGGCTCAGCGCCCCCATCCGGGCCCTGGCCCACGGCGGGCTGTCCACGACCGCCTTCACCGCCCTGTTCTACAACTTCGCCTTCTTCACGATCCTCGCTTTCACCCCGTTCATCCTGCACATGTCGCCGTACGGCATCGGCGCGGTGTTCTTCGGCTGGGGCGTCTGCGTGGCGCTGGCCTCGGTGTTCGGCGCGCCGCCGCTGCAGCGCAGGATCGGCTCGGTGAACGTGCTGCACCTGGCCCTGGGCCTGCTCGCGCTCTTCCAGGTCGGCATCGCCGTGTCGGGGACGGCCGGGGCGCACGTCGGCATCATCGTGTTCACCGTCCTGTCCGGCATCCCGATCGGGCTGAACAACACCGTCTTCACCGAGTCGGCCATGGAGGTCTCCGACGCCCCGAGGCCCGTCGCCTCGGCCGGGTACAACTTCGTGCGCTGGATGGGCGGCGCGCTGGCGCCGTTCGTCGCGACCAAGCTCGGCGAGGAGATCGGCATCGCCGTCCCCTACGTCGTCGGGGCCGCCTGCTGCGCGATCGGCATGGCCTTCCTGTACGCCCGCCGCCACCACCTGAGCGCCCTGGCCCGCGTGGACGCCGTCCAGGCCGCCGCCTGACTCCGCTTTTACGCCAGAGTGCTCTGGTAGGAAGATGCCGGGCCATCATGGTGTTGAATTGTCGGAAACCGGACCTTAACGGAAGGATCGCTGTGCCCACGATCGGTGTACTCGCTCTCCAGGGAGGCGTGCGCGAGCATGCGCGCATGCTCCAGGAGGCCGGCGCGTCGGCCGTCGCCGTGCGCCGCCCGGCCGAGCTCGACGCGGTCGACGGCCTGGTGATCCCCGGCGGCGAGTCGACCACCATGTGGAAGCTCGCCGACACCTTCGACATGCTGGAACCGCTGCGGATGCGGATCAAGGAGGGCCTGCCCGCCTACGGCTCGTGCGCCGGCATGATCATGCTGGCCGACCGCATCGAGGACGGCATCGAGGGCCAGCAGACCATCGGCGGCATCGACATGGTGGTCAGGCGCAACGCCTTCGGCCGCCAGGTGGACTCGTTCGAGTCGGACCTGGACTTCGCGGGCGAACGCGTCCACGCTGTGTTCATCCGTGCTCCGTGGGTGGAATCGATCGGCACTGACGTTCAGGTGCTGGGCACGGCCGAGCCTGGGGATAGGATCGTCGCGGTCCGTCAAGGGCCGTTGCTCGCGACCTCGTTCCACCCCGAGCTGACCGGGGACACGCGCGTGCACCGTTACTTCGTAGACATGGTGAGGGAGCTCTAGGTAATGTCCGGCCACTCCAAATGGGCGACGACGAAGCACAAGAAGGCCGCGCTCGACGCCAAGCGCGGCAAGCTGTTCGCGAAGCTCATCAAGAACATCGAGGTGGCGGCACGGACCGGTGGCCCTGACCCGGACGCCAACCCCACCCTCTTCGACGCCATCTTCAAGGCCAAGAAGAACTCCGTGCCCAACGACAACATCGAGCGGGCGCGCAAGCGCGGCGGCGGCCTGGAGGCCGGCGGCGCCGACTGGCAGACCATCATGTACGAGGGCTACGCGCCCGGCGGCGTCGCGGTGCTCATCGAGTGCCTCACCGACAACCGCAACCGCGCCGCCTCCGAGGTCCGCGTCGCGCTGACCCGCAACGGCGGCTCGCTGGCCGACCCGGGCTCGGTGTCGTACATGTTCAACCGCAAGGGCGTCGTGATCGTGCCTAAGAACGGCCTCGACGAGGACACCGTCCTGATGGCCGTGCTCGACGCGGGCGCCGAAGAGGTCAACGACATGGGCGACTCCTTCGAGGTCGTCTCCGAGGCCGGCGACCTCGTGCCGGTCCGCAAGGCGCTCCAGGAGGCCGGCATCGACTACGACTCGGCCGAGTCGAGCTTCCTGCCGACGATGAGCGTGCCGCTCGACGAGGAGGGCGCCAAGAAGGTGTTCCGCCTGATCGACGCGCTGGAGGACAGCGACGACGTCCAGAACGTCTACGCCAACTTCGACGTCTCCGACGACGTCCTGGCCGCCCTCGACTGATCCCGCGCCACCGAGGGCCCGGGGGCGACCCCGGGCCCTCACTCTTTCCCGGGGCCGGTTTCCGCCCTTGACCTGGCACTTGCCGGGCCCGCGGGTGTTCGACACCAAATGCCCACCCGGCCGTTACGCGTGCGCCCGCGCCCTGACGCGGCTAGGGTCGGGCGACGTGAATTCCCCCATCCCACCGACTCCTGTCCCCGTGCCCCCGGCCGCCCGGCCACCGGCGTCCTACCGCGCGCTGGGCTGGCTGCTGGCCGTGCCCGCCCTGCTCGGCACCCTGATCACGCTGGTCCTGCCGACGGTCCAGACGATCGTGCTCAGCCTGCACAGCGGCGGCGTGCTGCAGCCGAGCAGGTTCGTGGGCCTGGACAACTACGGCAAGGTGCTGGGCGGCGAGGAGTTCTGGCGGGCGCTCGGCTTCACGCTCTCGCTGACCGTGGGGCCGCTGCTGGTGGCCGTGGCCGTGGGGCCGCTGCTCGCCCTGGCGCTCGACCGGGGCGGCGCCCTGGTGCGGCGCGCGGGCCTGGTCGTGTCGTCGCTGGCGATCGTCACGTTCTCGCCGATCGGCGTGGCGGCGGCCTGGCTGCGGGGGACGTCGCCCGACGGTCCGGGCATCGCCACGCTGGCCGAGGGCCTGCGCGACCCCGCCACGGCCCCGGGGACGCTGCGGCTCGTCGTCGTGGCCGCCACCTTCGGGGTGGTGTGCGCGCTGGCGCTGACGGCGTTCCTGCCCGCGCTGCGCGGCGGCGCCGCCGGGCGCGCCACGGTCGTGGTGGGTGTGCTGGTGGCGCTGGCGACCGTCGCCGTGGGGGCGCAGGCGTTCTCGATCGGCATGGCGCTCACCCGGGGAGGCCCTGAGCGCGCCACACAGACCCTCGCGGGCCTCCAGTACGACTTCGCCTTCAGAATGGCCCAGTTCGGCCCTGGGGCGGCCGTCGCGGCCCTGACGGGCGTGCTTCTCGGCGTGCTCGGCGTCGGCGCGGTGGTCGTCGCGGTGGCCGCCCGCCTCCGTGTCACCGTGCTCCCCAAGCGGGATCGGCGTGGAGCGTTCCCCGGCTCGGATCCCGGGCGGGCGCGGGCCGGAGGCGGCGTCGCCGCCGGGGCCGTCGCGCTGGTGCTGGTGGTGGCGGTCGGGCTGGTCTGCGCCTGGCCGTGGATCTCCGGCGTGCTCGCGGGCGGCGACGGCGCCGCGTCCGGCGGGCTGCGCGCGCAGGTCAACACCTGGGTCCCCGCCGTGGCCGGCGCGCTGGTGTCGGTCGGCGTGGCCTACCTGGCCGCCCTCGGCATCGGCGGCCTGCGTCCCCTGGGCGCGCGCAGCGAGTGGCTGCTGCTGCCGTTCGCCCCGTGGCTGTTCGTCGGCACCGGCCCCCTCGGCGTGGCCGACTGGCAGAACATGCGCAACCTGCGTCTCGTGGACACCTTCTTCGCCCTGTTCCCGCCGCTGCTGGTCAGCGTCCCTGCGCTGCTGGTGCTGACGCTGCTGTGCAAGGGGCTGGCCGAGCGGAACGACCGGGACTTCTTCGGCGGCGTCCTGCTGCCGTCCCTGCCGATGGCGGGCGTGCTGGCCGGCGCCGTCACGCTGGTCAACGCCCAGGACGTGCTCTGGCCGCTGCTGGTGGCCCAGAGCCCGGAGCTGTTCACCGTGCCCGTCGCGCAGATGGGCCGGCTCGGCGGCTTCCACGGCGTCCCCGACGTCGGCGCGAGCACCCCGCTGGTCGTCGTCGTGGTCGCGCTGGCCGCCGTCGTGGCCGCCCAGCTGCGGTACCTCGACAGGCTCGCCGTCAGCGTAAACGGATCGCGACCCGCCCGTACCAGCCCGTAGGTTGAGTGGTTGTGGAAATTCGCGATCTCACCCCTGACGACCTCGACGACGTTCTCGACCTGCGTAAACGTTCCTTCGGCCCGATCTCCGGCGCGGAGGCCGAGCGGTGGCGCCGCACCGTGACGCCCACGCTCGGCGAGGGCCGCTACCTGGGCGCGTTCGAGGGCGGCAGGCTCGCCGCCTCGGCCCGGCTGCGCGGCTTCACCCAATGGTGGTACGGCCGTCCGCAGCCCATGGCCGGCGTCGCGGGGGTCACCGTCAACCCGGAGGACCGCGGTCACGGCGTCGGCACCGCCATCATGCGCGCCGTCATCGACCGCGCCGCCGCCCACGGCGACGCCGTCTCGGCGCTCTACCCGGCCACCACGCCCCTGTACCGCTCGCTCGGCTACGAGCACGCCGGAGCCCGGCACATGATCACGCTGCCCGCCGAGTCGCTGCGCCGCATCAGGCCGTCCGGCGAGGTCAAGCTGCGCAGGATGGGCCCCGCCGACGCCGCCGAGGTCGTCTCCCTGCTCCACCGCACGCACGAGGCGGCCCGTTCCAGCGGCCCCGTCGCCTGGGACGAGAACGCCTGGCGCGTCTGGCTGTCCAACGAGGACGACTTCCTCTACCTGGCCCCCGACGGCTACCTCGTCTACCGCTGGAACGGCGACGACATGCACGTCGAGAACCTGGTCGCCGGGTCGGGGGAGACGGCCAGGGCGCTGTGGTCGATGGTGGGCAGCTCGTCGTCCATCGCCAGGAAGGTCACCGCGCCGGTCGCCCCCGACGACCCGGTGCTGTGGCTGCTCGGCGAGCGCTCCACCGACCGCGTCACGCAGGTGCGCTGGATGTTCAGGGTGCTCGACGTGGCCGCGGCCGTGGCGCGCAGGGGCTTCCCCGCCGCCGTCACGGGCGGGGCCGTGGTCTCCGTGGACGACCCGCTGCGCGGCGGCGGCTCCTTCCGGCTGGAGTTCTCCGGCGGCTCCGGCACGGCCGTCCCGGCAGACGGCGGGGGCGCGGCGCTGAGCGTCGGCGGCTTCTCCGCCCTGTACGCGGGCGTGCCCACCGCGACGCTGCGCAGGACCGGCCTGATGTCCGGCGACGACCGTCACGACGAGCTGCTCGACACGGCCTTCGCCGCCAAGCCGTACATGCTCGACTACTTCTGACGGGCCCGCCCGCCGTTCGCGGCGGGCGATTCACGGTGCGCGGCCAGCTCAGCCGGGGTAGAGTCTCGTGCCGAACAGATGTTCGGCGGCGCGGGAGGCAAGCCGGTGCGGGTGATGGGCGTCGATCCGGGGCTGACCCGGTGCGGCCTGGGCGCGGTCGAGGGCCGGCCGGGCGCGCCGCTGTCGCTGGTGGCCGTCGGGGTGGTGCGCACGGGTTCCGACGAGGAGCTCGGCGCCCGGCTGGTCGGCATCGAGGCCGGCATCGAGCGGTGGCTCGACGAGGTCCGTCCCGACGCCGTGGCCGTGGAGCGCGTCTTCGCCCAGCACAACGTCCGCACCGTCATGGGCACCGCGCAGGCGGCCGGGATCGCCGTACTGTGCGCGGCCCGGCGCGGGCTGCCGGTCGCGCTGCACACGCCCTCGGAGGTCAAGGCCGCCGTCACCGGCAGCGGCACGGCCGACAAGAAGCAGGTCGGCACGATGATCACCCGGCTGCTGCGGCTGGCCGAGATGCCCAAGCCGGCCGACGCCGCCGACGCGCTGGCCCTGGCCATCTGCCACATCTGGCGCGGCGGCGCCCAGCACCGGCTGGCCGAGGCCATGGCCCGCGCCGGCAAGGGGCGCTGACCCGTGCGGCAAGCGCGGGCCGGCCGTTTCGTGGAGTTCGTGGAGAAGGAGACCGAGTCGTGATCGCGTCGGTGGCGGGCAGGGTGGCGTCGGTCGCGCCCGACGGAGCCGTGATCGAGGTCGGGGGCGTCGGCATCCTCGCCCACTGCACCCCCGGCACGCTGGCCACGCTGCGCGTGGGCGAGCAGGCCAGGCTGGCCACGTCGCTGGTGGTGCGCGAGGAGTCGCTGACCCTCTACGGCTTCGCCGGCGACGACGAGCGGGCCGTCTTCGAGATGCTCCAGACGGCCAGCGGCGTCGGCCCCAAGCTGGCGCTGGCGATGCTCGCCGTCCACACGCCCAACGCGCTGCGGGTGGCCGTGGCCGCCGCCGACCTCAAGGCGCTCACGCGGGTGCCGGGCATCGGGCAGAAGGGCGCCCAGCGCATCGTCCTGGAGCTGAAGGACCGGCTCGGCACCCCCGAGGAGGCCGTCAACGCGGCGATCGGCGGGGAGCGGCGCGCCGCCCTGTGGCGCGAGCAGGTGCACTCCGGCCTGGTGGGCCTGGGCTATTCGAGCAAGGACGCCGACGAGGCGGTGGCCGGGGTCGCGCCGGAGGCCGAGGCCGACCTCGCCGCCGGGCGCCAGCCGCAGGTGGCCGCGCTGCTGAAGGCCGCGCTCCGGTCGCTCAGCGTACGATGATCATGAAATCCGAGACGACGCCCCGGTTCTGCCCGCCAGGGCGTGCGCGTGGCGCCCTTCAAGGCCCAGAACATGTCGCTCAACTCCTACGT
>NZ_JBSFGJ010000174.1:0-18427 GCF_053596515.1 Nonomuraea sp. NPDC001684 | reverse complement strand
GCCAGGAGCGCGCCCGGTTGCACGTCACCGGACAACGGGATCAAGCCGGACGCGCCCAGCCATGCGCCCAAGGACCCCGCAAGCGCGAAAAGATACGGGCGGCTCGCACCACCAGAAGTTCGTCATCCTCCGCCACGGCCGCGACCCCTCGGCGGACGTGGCCTTCGTCGGCGGCATCGACCTGTGCCACAGCCGCCGCGACGACGCCGAACACCTGGGCGACCCGCAGTCCTGCCCGATGCCCGACGTGTACGGCCCCCGCCCGCCCTGGCACGACATCCAGCTCGCCATCCACGGACCGGCGGTCGCCGAGGTGGAGAAGACCTTCTGCGAACGCTGGGAGGACCCGGCCCCCGAGACCAGGGACCCGCTGCGCCGCCTGCGCGACCACTTCAGCAAGCTGGACGACGCTCCCCCGCTGCCCGACCCGGGACCGCCGCCCCCGCCCGCCGGCACGCACCACGTGCAGCTCCTGCGCACCTACCCCGCCCGGCACAGCGCGTACCCGTTCGCGCCGGACGGCGAGCGCAGCATCGCGCACGCCTACCACAAGGTGCTCGGCAGGGCCCGGTCGCTGGTGTACCTGGAGGACCAGTACCTGTGGTCCACGGACGTGATCGAGCCGTTCGCCCAGGCGCTGGAGCGCGAGCCGGAGCTGCGCATGATCATCGTGGTGCCGCGCCACCCCGACCAGGACGGCTGGCTGGCCGGCCCGGCGAGCCTGATCGGCCGGGTCGAGGCGCTGGACCGGCTGATGCGGGCCGGCGGCGACCGGGTCGCGATCTACGACCTGGAGAACCACCAGGGCACCCCCGTCTACGTGCACGCCAAGGTGTGCGTGGTGGACGACGTGTGGGCGTCGGTCGGGTCGGACAACGTCAACCTGCGCTCGTGGACCTACGACTCGGAGCTGAGCTGCGCCGTCCTGGACGAGCGGGAGGACCCGAGGCCGCCGCACGGCGCCCTGCGGTTCGCCCGCGACCTGCGGCTGGCGCTCATGGCCGAGCACCTGGACGAGGAGTCGGAGTCCGGCCGGGACGAGCTGTGCGACCCGGTCGCCGCGTTCGACGCGTTCGCCGAGTCGGCGGCCCGGCTGGAGGCGTGGCACTCGGCCGGCTGCCGGGGCCCGCGCCCGGCCGGCCGGTTACGCCCGCACCCGGCCCCCACGCTGTCCCGGGTGCGCAGGGCGATGGCCATGCCGCTCTACCGGTTCGCCGTCGACCCCGACGGCCGGCCGCCGGAGCTGCGGAGATCGCGGAGGTTCTGATGAAGACATTCCTGCTCGACAGGCTGGGACCACGGATGACGGTCGCGGCGTTCGCCGTCGCGCTCATCATGATCCCGTTCTCCCTGCTGCTCGTCGTGGCCAAGATGCCGCTCAACCGGCTGGACGCCGGGGTGGCCCATGAACTGCACGAGTACGCGCTCGCCCATCCCGGCGTGACCCGGGTGCTCATCGTCTGGACCGACCTGTTCGGGCCGTGGCCGTGGCGCGTCGCGGTGGCGGCGTTCACCGTCTGGCTGCTGGTGCACGGCAGGCGCCGGCTGGCCCTGTGGGCGATCACGACCGTGACCGCGGGCGGCCTGATCGGGCTCGGCCTGAAGATCCTCGTCGCGCGGGTGCGGCCGCACCTGCCCGACCCCGTCGCGCTGGCGCCCGGCGACTCCTTCCCCTCCGGCCACGCGGTCAACGTGACGCTCGGGGCCGGGGTCGTCACCCTGCTCCTGCTGCCGATGCTGCCCCGGTGGGGGCGCCGGCTCGCCTGGGTGCTGGCCTGTTTCGTGGTGGTCTCGGTGGGCTTCACCAGGATCGCCCTCGGCGTGCACTGGGTGAGCGACGTCGTGGCGGGGGTCGTGCTGGGCGTGGCGGTGATCGCCGCGACCGCGGCGGCGTTCGAGACGTGGCGGCGCGACACGGGCCGACGGCCCACCGCGCCGCTGACCGAAGGTATGGAACCCGAACCGGTGAAGGTGCCCGATGAGCAGAGCTGAGCATGTCCGGTACTACGCGCTGTCGCTGGTGTTACCTCTGGTGCTGATGGGCGCCGTCACGTACGGCATGGGGCTGCTCATCGTCGGCGTCCCCCAGCCCGGCGACGTGGCGGTGAGCAAGGACTTCGCCTCCATCCGCACGTCGCTGTGGAACACGCTCACCGACTACGGCACCAGCCTGTCGGACACGCCCTACGTCGTGGCGTTCACGGCGGTGGCGGTGATCCTGTTCCGGCTGGTCTACAAGCGCTGGCGGGAGTCGATCTTCATGATCGCGGCGGTCTGGGGCCAGTCGCTGGTCTTCCTGGCCACCACCGAGCCCGTCGGCCGCAGCCGTCCGCCGGTACCCCACCTCGACCCCGCGCCGCCCACCTCCAGCTTCCCCTCGGGGCACGTCAGCGCCGCCGTCGCCTTCTACTGCGGGCTGGCGCTGGTGCTGACGACGCACGTGCGCAACCGGGCGCTGCAGGTGGTGATCTGGACGATCGGGATCGCCGCCCCGCTGATCGTCGCCTTCTCCCGGCTCTACCGCGGCATGCACTTCTTCTCGGACGTGACGTGGGGGCTGCTGCTCGGGGTGTTCTGCGTGGTGGTGGCCGCGCGGTCCGTCCTCTACCGCACCTGGGACAGAGGGCCGGCGGCCGCGGAGGGCGACCGCCGGCGTCCCGCCTCCGTGCGGGACTAGCGGCGGTGGTGGGCGGGCCCGCGGCGCGCCCGCCGGCGGCCGGTCGGCCGTCCGGCGGGCCGCCCGGCCTGCCTCCTCCGCCGGCCGAGCAGGTAGGCGGCGGCCATGATCGCCAGCCCCCAGGGGGTACGGGCCAGCCAGCGCGCCACGAAGATCTTCATGAACTTCCTCATGCCCGCCCGCTGCCCCCGCCGGGCCCCGTGATGCGCAGGCCCGGCCCCACCAGGGACCATGCCGCCGCGGCGCCTACCATACGGCCCATGACCACGCACGGATTCACGCTCACCGCGAAGGGCCCGTTCGACTTCGGCGCCGCGCTGCGCTTCGTCGAGGACTGGCCGGCCACCAGCGCGCTGCCCTCCGACGGCCGGACGCTGCGCTTCGCCTACTGCGCCGAGTCCGACTGGCTGCCGATCGGGATGAGCGTCACCGCCGCCCCCGGCGGCGTCGCCGTCACCACCACCCGCGCCCCCGGCCCGGCGATCCGCGGCGAGATCGCGCGCATCCTCTCCCTCGACGTGGACGCCACCGGCTTCGCCGAGCTCGGCGCGGCCGACCCGGTCCTCGGCGACGTGCAGCGGGACCGCCCGGGGCTGCGCCCGGTGTGCTTCTGGAGCCCGTGGGAGGCGGCCTGCTGGGCGGTGATCGTGCAGCGCTCGTCGATGCTGATTGCCTCGCGCGTCAAGCAGCGCATCGCCGACCGGTACGGCGCCGCCGTCACCGTGGACGGGCAGGCGTACCAGGCGTTCCCGCCGCCCGTGAGCCTGGTGGACGCGGGCGGTCTCGGCCTGCCCGCGCAGAAGGAGGAGTGGCTGCGCGGCCTGGCGCGGGCGGCGCTCGACGGCGTGCTCACCACCGAGCACCTGCGCTCGCTCACGCCCGAGGACGCCCTGGCCGAACTGCGCGCGCTGCCCGGCGTCGGGCCGTTCTCGGCCGGGCTGATCCTGATCCGCGGAGCCGGCGCGCCCGACGCGTTCCCCGGCGACGAACCCCGGCTGTTCGGCATCCTGCGCGAGGCGTACGGGCTGCCCGAGGACGCCCCCGCGGGCGCCTACCGCAAGCTCGCCGAGTCGTGGCGGCCCTACCGGTCGTGGGCGTCGTTCCTGTTCCGCGCCACCGGCTACCGGGCCGCCGCAGACTGACCGAGCCCGCGCATGGCCCGCGCGCCCGATGATCCTTAGAGTGGTCGCCATGACGGACGACGCCGACATCCGGGCCGGCGACCACGACCGCGACCAGGTGGCCGACAGGCTGCGGCAGGCGGTCGCCGAAGGCCGCATCAGCCTCGACGAGTTACGCGAACGCATCGACCGCACGTACGCCGCGAGGACCGTAGGCGAGCTCAGTGCCCTCGTCGCCGACCTGCCCGCCCTCTCCCCCGTCCCCGCCTCTCCCTCCGACGTGCTGAGGATGCACACCGCGCACTGGCGGGTGAGCCGGGCCGGGCGGTGGGTGGTGCCGCCGCGGATCGACGTCCGGCTGGGGGTCTGGGGGACCGCGAAGCTCGACTTCCTCGCCGCCGAGTGTCCCCACCCCGAGGTGCTGGTGCAGGTGACGATCACCTCGTGGTTCGGCGACCTGCATCTGAAGGTGCCGCACGGCTGGCGGGTGCGCGCCGACGAGGTGGTCTCCCCGGGGCTCGGCCGGGTCCACAACAAACCGGTCGAACCGCCCGCCGCCGACGCGGTCGTGCTCCGCCTCTCCGGCCACAGCCAAGGCGACATCTGGATCCGCTACCGGGCCACGGCTTGATGTCCGATCACTTCCCGTTGATCACCTCACGGCCGGCCCCCGTCTGAACAGGCTCTCCCGCCGTCCGGTCTTTTCGGGAACCCCCTCGGGCCGCCGCCGTCATGCGTGCCGGAGGCCCGCGGCGCTCGCCGCAGCCCACGCACCCGTCCCCGCCGCACCGACGGCGGGCCGCCTCCCGTGCCGGGGCACGGTCGTCACAGGGAGGTCAGGGTGGCGAGTTCGCGCCACTCCGGGAGGGGCACGTCGCCGGGGCGGTCGGTGAGGACCTGGAGGCACACGTGGTCGGCGCCCGCGTCGAGGTGGGCCCGTACGCGCTTCTCGATCGCCGCCGCGTCGCCGTGGGCCACGATCGCGTCCACCAGCCTGTCGCTGCCGTGCTCGATCTCGTCCTCGCCGAAGCCGAGCCTGCGCAGGCTGGCGGCCTGGTGGGGCGCCGCCGTCCGGTAGAAGGAGACGTGCTCCGCGGCCACCTCGCGGGCCCTGGCCGGGTCGCGGTGCAGCACGACGGCCTGCTCGACGGCCAGCAACGCGCCGGGCCCCATCGCCTCCCTGGCCCGCGCGGTGTGCTCGACGGGCACGAAGTACGTGTGGGCGCCGAGCGTACGCCGGGCCGCCAGGCCCAGCATCTTCGGGCCGAGCGCGGCCAGCATGCGGCGCGGCGCGTGCGCAGGGGCCGCCGACTCCAGCGGGACGGCGTCCATGGCGTCGAGGTAGCCGCCCATCGTGGTCACCGCCCGGCCCAGGCTGGGGATCTTGTAGCCGTCCATCTGGATCGGCTCGTCGCTGATGCGGTGGCCGCCGAGGCCGAGGAGGTACCGGCCGGGGTGGGCCTCGTTGAGCGCCCGTTCGGCGGCGGCCATGGCGATCGGGTCGCGCAGGGCGATGTTGGCGATGCCGGCGGCCACCGTGATCCGGCTGGTCGCCGAGAGCAGCAGCCACGACTGGCTCACCGAGTCGCGGCCGAACCCCTCGCCGAACCACAGGGCGCCGTACCCCAGCTCCTCGATCTCGGCGGCGGCCTCTTGCGCCACCCCGGCGGGGTGGGCCTCGAGGGCGAACGTCCACAGGCCCACCTTGCCCAGGCGGGGTCCGTCGTCGGTCATGGGTCACCGTCCCGTCTATGCGGAGAGCTTCTCCGGTTACGTCGGGGACTATAATCGGAGACGTTCTCCGATTCAACCCGCGGGAGTGTCCAGTGCCGGCACGGACCATGCGCGCCGACGCGCGCCGCAACTACGAGCAACTGGTGACGGCGGCCATCGCCGTGGTCGCCGAGGAGGGGCCCGACGCCTCGCTCAACGAGATCGCCAGACGGGCCGGCGTCGGGGCGGGCACGCTCTACCGGCACTTCCCCACCCGCGAGGCGCTGCTCGCGGCCGTGTTCGAGGGGCGGCTGACCCGGCTGTGCGCGCGGGCCGAGGAGGCGGGCGAGACGCTGCCGCCCGGCGAGGCGCTGGTGGCCTGGCTGCGGTCGCTGGTCGCGCACGCCATGACCGACCGGGGGCTCGGGGCGCGGATGATGCTCACGCAGGACGGGGCCGGGGTCGACTGCTGGGCGATGTTGCGCGCCGCCGCCGCCCGGCTGCTGCTGCCCGCCCAGGAGGCGGGGGCCGTGCGCGCGGACGTCGAGGTCGCCGACCTGGTCGAGCTGGCGGCGGGCATCGCCCAGGCCACCCCCGACCCGGCCCGCGCCGACCGCCTCCTCACCCTCACCCTGGACGGCCTCCGCCCCCGCCCCTGAACCCCGCACGGACCCTCAGCGGGCCGCCGTCGTGAACGCCGACATCCCGGCGGTCCAGGCGGCCTCGATGTCGGCGCCGGGCGGGAAGCGGCCGTCGAGTTCGAGCATGACCAGGCCGTGGGCCAGCCCCCAGACCGCGCGGGCGGCGGCCTCGCCCCGCACGATCCGGACCAGCGGCAGCGCCGCCCGCTCCTCCACCCCGGCGGGCAGCAGGTCACGCGGCAGCGGCCCCGCGCTCATCCGCCGGTACAGATGCGGATGGCCCAGCGCGTACGCCCGGTAGGCCCGCCCGAGCGCCGCCAGCCCCTCCCCGCCGCCGTCGCGCTCGGCGCGTTCCAGGGCGGCGGCCAGTTCGGCCAGGGCGATGGCGATGAGTTCGGCCTCCACGGCGGACTTGTCGGGAAAGTGCTTGTAGAGCGACGGCGCGCGGATCCCCAGCCGCGCGGCCAGCGCGCGCATGGTCAGCGCGTCCGCCCCGCCCGCCTCGACCAGCTCCCGCGCCGCCGCGACGATCTGCCCCGCGCGCGGCGACAGCTCAGCCACGCGCGCTCCTCGGACCGTGGCCCAGGAGACGGGCGACGGCGACGTACGTCAGCCAGGCCAGCCCCGCCGTGAAGACCGGCACCCAGCCCAGCGGCGAGACCGAGTAACCGACCAGCACGGCCAGCGGGATCCACGGACGGTGGGCGAGGTCGTGCACCACCGCAGGCCCGCCGAACCTGGTCGCATAGGGCGCCAGCACGAACAACGCCGCGCTGACCGGCGTGGCGCCCCCGTGCTTGACCACCTCGAAGACGAGGAACGCCAGGCAGAAGGCGGCGAGCACGGCCCACCCGGAACGGCCGGCCACCCGCCTGACGGTCACCGCGGTCATGATGTCCTCCTCGGAAGCTAACGCTGTTAGCCAGAACTCTAGGCTAACGACGTTAGCCTGTCCAGGAGCAAATAGGGTGGAACCATGATCGATCGGGAGGTGGCCGTGCTCATCGGCCTGCAGGCCTCCGGCAAGTCCACCTTCTACCGGCGCTGCCTGGCCACCACGCACGCGCACGTGAGCAAGGACGACTTCCCCAACGCGCGCCGCCGTCAGCACCGCCAGCTCCGGCTGATCCGCGAGGCGCTGGAGGAGGACCGGAACGTGGCCGTGGACAACACCAACGCCTCGCCCGAGGAGTGGCAGCCGCTCATCGTGGCCGGCCGCGAGCACGGCGCGCGGGTGGTGGCCTACTGGTTCCCGCCCAACGTCAAGGCCTCCCTCCAGCGCAACGCCGAACGCACGGGCCGGGCCCGGGTCCCCGAGGTGGGTGTCTTCGCCACCCTCAGACGGCTGCGCCGGCCACGCGCCTCCGACGGCTTCGACGCGGTGTACGCGGTGGAGTTCGACGGCCGCGGCGGCTTCCTCGTCCGCAGGCAGGACGGCTGAACCGAGGCCGCGTCAGGGGCGGCGGGTGGCGAAGCGGTAGGCGATCTTGGCGGGGGTCAGCCAGCGTACGTGGGCGCCGTTCCGCGCCCGGCTGACCAGCCGCTCGGCCAGCCACGGCGCCACCGTCTCCACCGGGTCGGCCAGGATCGCGAAGACGCGGGCCGACCGTTCCCGCTCGGCCGCCGAGTAGCCGTGCGTCAGCAGGTCGGTGACCACCATGCCGGGGCTGAGCAGGCCCGCCGTCACCCCGCCGGGGGCCTCCTTGGCCAGCGCCCTGGTCAGGTACGTCACAGCCCGCTTGGTGGCGCCGTAGACGGCGAGTCCGGGCACCGTCCGGCCGTCGCCGCCCAGCCCCTCCATGTTCCAGACGTGGCCGCCGCCGTCCTGCGCCGCCATGCCCGCCACCGCCACCGCGCAGCCGTTGACCGTGCCCAGCAGGTTGACCTCGGTCACCGCGCGGGCCTCGGCGGCCGGCAGCCGCCACAGCGGGAGGCGGTCGTGGGAGATCCCGGCGTTGTTGACCCAGATGTCCACCCGGCCGTGCCGCCGCACGGCCTCGTCCCACAGCTCCTGGAGGCGGGCGCGGTCGGCGACGTCGGCCACGACGGCCGGCACGCCGAGCTCGGCCCCCGCCGCGGCCACGCGGTCCGGGTCGGTGCCGCACACGGTGACCCGGTGGCCGCGGGCCGTCAGCGAGCGGGCGAGGCCGAACCCGAGGCCGCGGGTGCCGCCGGTGATCACGATCGACCGGGACGCGCTCACGCCTCGTGCTCCTTCCTGGCCGCCACGGTCGCCTCGATCGCGTCCGCGAGGAACCTGCCGACGACCTCGCGCTCCGCCGGGGTGAACGCGTCGATCGCCGCGGTGAGCCGCCGGACCAGCGGCGCGAAGAAGGCGCCCGCCAGCTCGACGGCCTGCTCGTTCAGAACGACCTCGACCTTGCGGCGGTCGCCCTCGTCGCGCCGCCGCACGACGTGGCCGGCCTGCTCCAGCCGGCCGAGGAGGGCGGTCGTGGCGGGGGCGGAGAGGTTCAGCGCGGCCCCCAGCCCGCCGGGCGAGAGCGGCCGGCCGGCGAGGTGGGCGTCGAGGATGACCACCAGGGCGTTCATGTCGGTCCTGTGCAGCCGGTGCCCGACCGCGAAGCCCTCCACGAACCGGTCGCTCTCCACGTTGAGCCGGCGGATGAGGACCATCAGGTCATAGGCCGTCATGTCACCCCTTATATTTCTATCGTGGAAGTATTCCATCGTGGAAAGAAAACGTTAGCCGCGATCCGTCCTGAGACGGTACTCGTCGCCGGGGTGGTCGCGAGCGCCGTCCTGACCGGCCTGATCTGGTTCCTGGGCCGGTGGCTGGACGACGTCGTGCTGCTGCCCGACCAGGGCGCGTCCTGGTACTACTGGAAGCTGCCCGAGCCCACCGCGTGGACCAGGCTGTCGGCCTGGGCCGGATACGCCGCCCACCAGCTCGTGTTCTGGTGGCTCATCCACCACGCCCAGACCCGGGTCCGCCGCTACTCCGCCGGCCTCCACCCGGTCAACGTCGTCGCGCTGGCGGTGAACGCCGGGTTCGTCGCCCTGCACACCGTGCAGACCCACCTGTTCTACGACGGCCTGGCCCAGGACGTGTCGATCTACAGCTCCCAGGGCTCGGTCGTCCTCCTGCTGGTGGTCGTCCTGATCATGGAGAACCGGCGGCGCGGCCTGTTCCTCGGCCGGCCCGCGCCCATCAGGCGGGAGATCGTCGACTTCGCCCGCCGGTACCACGGCTACCTGTTCAGCTGGGCGGCGGTCTACACCTTCTGGTACCACCCGGCCGAGTCCACGCCCGGCCATCTGATCGGCTTCTTCTACATGTTCCTGCTGCTGCTCCAGGGCAGCCTCTTCCTCACCAGGGCGCACACCAACCGCTACTGGACGGTGACGCTGGAGCTGGCCGTCGTGGTCCACGGCACCCTGGTGGCCGTCATGACCTCGGGCCCGGACGGATTGTGGCCGATGTTCCTGTTCGGCTTCCTCGGCGTCTTCGTGATCACCCAGATGCACGGCCTGGGCCTGTCCCGCGCCGCCCGCTGGGCGCTGACCGGCTGCTACGCGGCGGCCCTGCTCGCCGTGTACGCCCTGCGCGGCGACCTGGCCGGCACGAACGAGGCGATCAGGATCCCGGCCATCGAATACCTGCTGGTCGGCGTGCTGGCCCTGCTCGCCTGGGGAGCCGGCCGCCTGTGGGCGCTCAGAGCGGGAGCGGGATCCGGTCGAGGAACCAGTAAAGGCTGACCGCCACGATGGACAGCGACACCGCGGCCACCGTCCAGCGGGCCGCGGCCGTCCGCCGCAGCAGCACCAGCAGCGGGAAGAGCACGGCGATGATCGCGAGCTGGGTCACCTCGATCCCGACGTTGAAGCTCAGCAGCGACAGCAGCAGCTCCCACGACCCGCTCTCGCGGATGTCGAGCGCGCCCGCGAACCCCAGCCCGTGCATCAGGCCGAAGGCGAAGACGACGGGCAGCCGCCAGGCGCCCGGCCGGTCGCGGCCCAGCAGGTTCGCCAGCGCGACGACGACGATCGAGGCGGCGATCACCGGCTCGACCACCGCCGCCGGCACCGCCACCACGCCCATGGCGGCCAGCAGGAACGTGATGCTGTGGGCGACCGTGAAGGCCGAGGCGGTGACCACGACGTCACGCGCGCCGCGGGCGCCGATGATCAGGGTGAGCAGGAAGAAGACGTGGTCCAGCCCGAGCACGAGGTGCTCGACGCCGAGCAGGAAGAACTCCCCGATCTGGCCGGCCGCCGCGCGTTCGGCCAGGCGCAGGGTCGGGCTCGCGGCGGTCAGGACGGCCGAGCCCCGCTCGCCGGCGAGGTCGTAGCGCAGGAGCGTCTGGGTGCTGTGGACGAACGTCTCGGCGTCGGGGAACAGGGCGCTGGAGATCGTGTGCTCGCCCCCGTCCACCGCCGGGCAGGCGTAGGCGAGGGTCAGCGTCGCGAAGGCGGCCTTGCCGCGCGGGTGCACGTCCGCCCCGCCCACCTGCCGGGGGACGCACGGCCGGTCGGCGCGGGCGACGGCGAAGCGGCGGGTGACGTAGCCGAACACGGCGTCGCGGTTGACCGCGAGCTGCCGCAGCTGCTCGGCCCGCTCCTTGGCCTCGTACGCCTCGGCGTAGAGCCAGGCGGACTTCATCAGCAGGTCGTACTCCAGGTCGAGCACGACCCTGACGTCGGTGGCCGTGCCGGTCACCTCGGCGTGGGCCTTCGTGGTCGCGTCGTGCGCCGCCGCGGGGGCGGGATGCAGCAGGTCGGCCAGCGCCGCGCAGAGGATGACGGCCAGGACGACGGCGTACGGCCAGCGCCAGCGAGGCATGTCTCGGGTCTCCATGATCAGGGGGAAGGGCGCCGCCCCGGGCGCGGGCCCGGGGCGGCGAGGGGGGCGGATCAGCGGGTGAACCAGCGGTACATGGGCGAGTCCTTGTCCCACTTGCCGGGACGGCCGTGCTCGTCCTTGGTGACGAAGACACTGGGCTCGGACGCGGTGACGCCGCCGCCCGCGGAACGGGCCGTGACGAACCAGGCGTAGGCCGTGTCGTCCTTGAGGTGCTGCCACGTCACCGAGGCGACCTGGCCGGAGGCCGCGGTGCTCGTGCCGATGATCTTCGTCGGCTTGTAGAGCGCCAGGGAGTCGGTCCTGAAGCTCGTCGTGCGGGTGGTGAGGTCGACGGGCAGGACCATGTTGTCCTCGCGCCCGTCGTAGCGGCGCAGCGGGTCGAACTCGCCGGCGCCGAAGTCGCCGAGCAGCGGCGAGTAGGTGTCCACGCTCAGCTCGGCCCGCTTGACGTCGAACTGCAGCAGCCGGAAGTAGCTGGCCCCGAACTGGAGCTGGTCCTCCGGCTTGTAGCCGCCGACCTCGGTGAGCCCGAGCCGGTCGGCCGAGACCGTGTAGAACTGGTAGTCGGCCAGCAGCTCGACCACGCCGTTGCCGACCTGGCCGACCTTCGGCTTCACGTTGGTGCCCACGCCGTGCTCGTGACCGGCCAGGATGAGGAAGACGTTCGGGTTCTTCTCCACCACCGTCTTGTAGAGCATCGAGCCGTCGGGGGCGGAGAAGGCGGCGCCGCGGCCGTCGGGGTTGGCGCTCGGCACGAGGTAGTCGTGCGAGAGCAGGATGCCGTTGCGGCCCGGGAACTTCTTGAAGACCGAGTCGGCCCACTCGGCCTCCTCCCTGGTCACGCCGTACGACAGACCGACGACCACGAAGTCCAGGCCGCCCGCGGAGAACAGGTCGTAGTGGTTCTGGTTGTCGCCCTCCTTCCACGGGCCGCCGTACTTCGCGTGCCGCCAGCCCTGGGAGGCGTCCTGGTAGCGGGACGGGCCGTAGTACTTGTTGTAGATCGCGCCGGGGCCCTCCTCGGTGCCCGACTGGTTGTCGTGGTTGCCGGCGATGACGCCGTTCGGGATGTTCGCCTGGTCCAGCACGCGCTGCTGCTTCGACGACACCTCGAACTCGCCGACGACCTCGCGCTGCGTGGCCTCGTCGGCGGGCTTGCGGATGTTGTTCTCGATGATGTCGCCGGTGTGGGCGACGTAGGAGATCTTGCGCTGGTCCTTGTTGGCGGTGATCCAGTTGACGATGCCGGCGTAGGCCGACTCCCACACCGCGCGCTCCTGCGGGGTCTCCTGCTCCACCGCGCCCTCGGAGATGTACTGGGTGTCGGTGAAGTGCACGATCGAGAAGTCGTACGTGGCGGGGTCGGCGAAGCCGTTCGGGTCGCCGGGGTCGATGTCGTCGGCGAACGGGTCCTCGCCGGTCACCATGACGTGCACCTGCTGCCGGTCCACGTACTCGGGGCCGACGACGGCGGTCAGGACGGTCCTGCCGTCGGCCCCGCCGCGGGCGCTGGTCAGCAGGTCCCACGCCTTGGCCTCGGTGTTCCAGGCCCGCAGCGAGGCCAGCCGCTCGGGGTCGACGACGCCCTCCCAGCGCAGCACGGGCGCGTCCACGTGGCCCTGCACCTTGACGTCGAAGCGCTGGTAGACGAGGTCGCGGCCGGTGGGGGCGTCGAGCGTGCGGCCGTCGCCGGGTTCGAGCCCGTCGGCCGTGATCCGCTGCTCGCCCCGCACCTTGAGCGTCGTGGGCAGCGTCGTGGCCGTGCCCTGGTACGCCTCGTCCGGGGTGAGGATCCTGGCCTCTGAGAACGTGGCCGTCACCGGGCCGCCGCCGGGCTCGCCGACCTTGGCCGACAGCGTGACGGGGTCGGTCACGTCGGCCGTCCCGGAGGCCGGGGTGAGCTCGGCGGGGGCGTCCGGGATGCCGGCCGACTCGAAGACGATCTCCCGGGCCGCGGTGTTGCCGAGCCCGTCGGCGCCGGTGACCGACAGCGTGTGCCGGCCCGCCTTGAGCCCGGGGCCGATCCGGGCGCCCAGCTCCACGGCCTGGCCGTCGAGCTTGACGTCCGGCCCGGACACCACGCCGGAGGCGTCTTCGAGCTTGACGTCCAGGACGACCGTCGCGGTGATCTTCTCGTCCGCGGCGGGCACGCTCCGGGCGACCTTCGGCGCGGAGTTGTCGGTGATCAGGACGCGTTCGGCGGTCTGGCCGGAGGTGGACCTGGCCGCCAGGGTGTGCCGGCCGTCCTTGATCGCGGTGGTGTCCAGGTCGGCGCGCAGGCCGCGAGCCGGGGCGTCCACCAGGAACTCCAGGTCGATCTCGGTCAGCGGGTTCGCCGTGTCGCCGCAGTTGCCGTCGCCCATGCCGTAGGACGGCTTGATCATCTGACCGGCCGCGGTGCCCTGCGCCGGGGTGAGGACGATGTTCGAGATCGCGAAGTCGTCCCGGTTGGCGCCGCAGGACGTGGGATACGTGCCGGCCACGAAGTCGATCGTGTTCCAGCCGGGCACGAGGTACTCGTTCGGGATGGGCAGGTCCACCCGGCGGCTTGCGAAGTCGCCGTCGAGCACCACCTTCTGGCCGTTGACCAGCACGAAGTTCTGGTAGCGGGCCTCGATCGAGTTGCTGCCCACGGTGAAGCCGAGCGTCGCCTGGCCCGCCCCGAGCGTTTCGACGACGTGCACGGCGGGGGCGTCGATCGTGTAGCGCAGCTCGGCCTCGCGCGGGAGGGCCTGGTCGCTGCCGCAGTCGCCGTCGCCCAGCGCGTACGAGGGCTTGACGTCCGTCCCGGTCACCGTGGCGCCGTCGAGGGTCAGGGCGAGGTTCGCGATCGTGAAGTCGTCGCGGTTGACGCCGCAGGCGTCCTTGTAGTCGCCGGTGACGACCTTGATCGTGTTCTCGCCCGGCGTCAGGAACCTGGCCGGGACCGCGACGGTCACGCGCCGGCTCGCATAGGTGCCGCCCAGGTCGATGCGCTTGCCGTTGACCAGCAGGAAGTCGTCGTACTTGTCGTCGATCGAGTCCGCGCCGACGTCGAAGGCGAGCATGGCGGCGCCGTTGCCGAGCGTGGCCCTGGTGACCGGCTTGCCGCCGTCCACGGTCAGCGACTCGACGCCGCCCGCGCCGGCCGCCGGGACGGTCGCGTTCACCGTCTTGACGCCGGCCACGAGGGTGCCGTCGGTGGGCAGCAGCCGCGGCGCGCCGGCCGGGGCGTTGTTCACCGTCACGGTGTTCCGGACGGTCGCCCCCGCCGCGGTGGCGGCGCTGAGGACGTGCTCGCCGTTGGCCAGCCCGGTGGTGTCCAGGTCGGCGGCGAGGCCGGTCGTGCCGCGCGGGTCGGACTGCGTGAAGAACTTGAGCGTGGCGCGCTTGAGCAGCGTGGTGTTGCTGCCGCAGTTGCCGTCGCCGAAGTTGAGCGTGTACGGGTTGTCCTCGCCGTCGGCCACCTCGCCGAGCAGTTCGAGGCCCACGTCCGAGAGCACGAAGTCGTCGTAGTTCTGCCCGCAGGACGACTGGATCGTGCCGACCACGATCTCGACCGTGTTCTCGCCCTTGACCAGGTGCTCGTTCGGGATCTCGATGATGGCCCGCTGGTTGGCGAAGTTGCCGATCTCGGCCTTGTAAGCGCCGTTGACCTGCACGTAGCTGTGGTACTGCGCCTCGGTGGAGTTCGAGCCGACGTCGAAGGCCAGCTTGGAGACGCCCACCGTCGCGGTTGCGGTGACGGGGTTGCCGTCGAGGTCGAGCTTCGTGACGCTGTCGCCGGCCGTGACCGGGACGGCGGCGACCTTCGCGGTGCCCTCCAGGTAGGAGCCGGTGGCGGGGGTGAGGGCGGGCGGGACGGGGGTGCTCGTGGGGGTGGGGGTCGGCCGTCCGCGGCCCTGCTCACCCGGGTCGGCGTACGCCGCCGTCACGAAGCCGCCCACCAGCACCGCCGCGAGCGCGGTGGTGACGGCGAGCCGTCCCTTGCTCCTCGAACCGCCTGATAACTGTCGTGCTGCCATCGGCTGCATCGGGTCCTTCCATGACGTTCACGGGGCAGCCGATGAGGCGGCGTGCCCTTCGAGCGGACACGTTGGAGCGCACGGGTGAACGTTGTGCATGGAGAGGCTGAAGGGGCGGGGAACTGTCTCCTCATTCTGGTCATCTGTCCACAGACAGGAACAACCCCGACAAGAGAGACGGCGTGACCCGCGGCCCGAAGGCCGGGTGTCACGCCGTCGTGCCGGTCAGGCTCAGCTCTGGTGCCCCGGGAGGTTCTTTCCGTCCTGGGGCTTGTTGCCGGAGGACTTCTTGTCGGCGCCGGTGCGGCTCTGGGTCGAGGAGCTCCGGCTCTTGTCCTTGTCCTTGTCGCCCGTCTTCGTCTTGCGGGCCTTGCTCTGCGCCATGACGGTTCCTTTCTTCGATACGCGGAGTCAGCGGGTCGCTTGGCTCCGTAACTGCGCGTGCCCGTGGCCCGGACGGTCATACGGCAGGCCGGTCAAGCTTTCCTCAATAGGCCGAAATATCCATACATGTGCCGCCGGTCGTCAGATCTCGATCACGGCCTTCCCCGGCACGCCGCCGCGCTTGTCACGGAACGCCCGACCGGTCTCGGCCAGCGGGTACACCGCGCCGACGTGGGCGCGCAGCAGCCCCGCCCCGGCCCGCGCGGCCAGCTCGGCGAGCTGGCCGCGGTCGGGCTCGACGATGAAGAACACCGCCCGCCCGCCCTCCGGCACGACCGGCGGCGGCGCGGTGATCGAGACCAGCGCGCCGCCCGGCCTCACCTTGGCCGCCGAGCGGGCGAGCAGGTCGCCGCCGATCGTGTCGAAGATCAGGTCCACCGGCTCGACCGCCTCCTCGAACGGCTGCCGCTCCAGGTCGACGAACTCGTGCGCCCCCAGCTCCACCGCCAGGCCCGCGACCCGTCCCCGCCCGGTGGCGATGACGTGCGCGCCGGCCCGGCGGGCGAGCTGGACGGCGAGCGTGCCCGTGCCGCCGCCCGCGCCGTGGATCACGACCGTCCGGCCCGCCTCCAGACCGCCGTGCGTGAACAGGCCCTGCCAGGCGGTCAGCCCGGCGAGGGGCAGCGCCGCCGCCTCGGTGAAGGTGACGTTCGCGGGGATCGGGGCCAGGTCGCGCGCCTCGACCGCGACGTACTCCGCCGCGCCGCCGTCGCGGTGCCAGTCGGTCAGGCCGAAGACGCGGTCGCCCACGGACAGGCCGGTGGTGCCGTAGGCGACCTCGGACACCACGCCGGCCACCTCGTGGGCGGGCACGGACGGCGCCCGGTCCCGTCCGGCCCGGTCGGTCCAGGTGCCCGGCCAGTCCAGCTCGTCGGGCACGAAACCGGCCGCGTGCACGCGCACCACCACGTCGCCGGTGGCCGGGCGCGGCACGGGCACCTCCTCCAGGGTCAGGTCGCCGCCGGGCCGGTGAACGCGTATCGCTCTCATGGTCATCGCCTCCCGTTCATCGTCATTGTCGGCGACAGGACGGGACAGCGGCCCGGGGTGTGACAGCGACGCGCCGGTCAGGGCCAGGCCCACCGGATGCCGACCAGGCCCGGCTGGAGGGCGGCGGCCATCAGGTGGACGGCGTGCTGGGCGTTCAGCGTCAGCTCCGAGGCGGTCAGCTCGCCGCCGCCCGGACCCCGGCGGGCGAAGCGGTGGATGCGCACCGGCAGCTCGACCGGGTCGAAGGCGACGCGCAGCACGTACTGGCCGGCCGGGAAGCGGAAGCCGCGCTCGTAGAAGCAGGACTCGGCGCCGCTGAGGTCGGCGATCTCGTACCGCAGCACGTGGGTGTCGCCGACCCGCAGCGACCGGTCGAACAGCAGCTCGGCGACCACCGTGGCGGTCTCGCCGTCCCTGGTGACGCGGCCGACCCGGCAGTCCTCCAGGGCGGCGACGGTGACCCGGTCCACGTCGCAGCCGGCGTCGCCGCGGTAGATCATGATGTAGCGGTCGGCGCCCTCCTCGTGGGCCTGCACCACCTGCGTGGTCTCGCGGCTGGTGAGGCTGCGGTCGGGGCCGATGCGCAGCGACTCGTACATCACGGCGATGTGCAGGCGGCGGTCGTCGGCCACCGCGTCCAGCTCGTCCAGCATGGCGGAGACCACCTGGGCGGGCCGGAACAGGGTCGAGTACGCCACCCCGGGCGCGCGGCCGCGCGGCCTCGGCGGCCCGAGCAGCCCGATCAGCGAGCGCGGCGGCAGGTCGAGGATCTCCTCCAGGGCTCCCACGGCCCGCAACGACTCCTCGCGCTCCGGCCGGCGCAGGCCCTGCTGCCAGTAGCTCAGCGTGCTCACCCCGACGTGCAGGCCGCGCTGCGCCAGCCGGTGGCGCAGCCGTTCGAGGGTCAGCCCCCGCGCTCCGACCGCGGCCCGCAGGGCGACGTGAAAGGGGCCGGCGCGCAGCGCGGCCTGGAGCTCATCCGCCACGTTGTGAATGTTCACAGATTTCCACAGATTCGTCATCACTTCATGAACGTCATGAAATGTCACCTTCCACAGTGATCTGTCAGGGAAATCCGCTCCCCCTTGTACGGCCATCTCCGCAGGTCGAACATCCTTCGCAGCACCCCCCAGCAGAAGGAGCGCCTATGTTCCGCCTGGCCGTGGCCCTCGCCCTAGCGGCGGCCACCTGGATCGCGAGCAGCCCCCCGGCCGAGGCCGCGACCTGGTACAAGCTGAACTTCACCCAGCAGTCGCAGCAGTACTCCAACTGGTGCTGGGCCGCGACGGGCAACTCCGTCGCCGCCTACTACGGGTACTCCTACAGCCAGAACCAGTTCTGCAACCTGGCCTTCAACCGCGGCGTCAACACGAGCTGCCCGAACAACCAGGCCACCCTCGGCAACGACCAGACCGCCTTCCGCCAGATCGGCATCAACCCCGGCGTGTACGTCTACGACTACCTGACCTACGCCGCCATCGTCCGGGAGATCGACGCCAACCGCCCGATCATGGCCCGCATCCAGTGGACCAGCGGCGGCGGCCACATGGAGGTCATCTACGGCTACGACCAGAGCTCGTCGTACGTGTACTGGAGCAACCCGTGGCCGTCCAGCACCCGCTACAACTGGTCCACCTACAACTACTACGTCTCGAACTCCTCGTTCTTCTGGACCCACTCGCTCGACTACATCGGCGCGTGAAGGAGGCCATCGACATGAAGCTCTTCGCAGCGGTCGCGGCCCTGACCGCGCTGTTCCTGTGGGTCCCGAGCCCGGCGCTGGCCGACCCCGGCACGCCCACCCCGGCCGACGTCGAGGCCGCCAGGGCCGCCGCCGCGGGCGCCGGCGACACGGTCGGCCGCTTCTTCGCCGGCCAGGGCAGGAAGACCAGCCTGGCGCCGGTGGCGGCGCGGGTCGACGGCCCCACGGTCGCCGTCAACGACCTCAACCCGGACTTCGTCGCCGGACGGTCGGCGGAGATCGCCCGCTTCGCCTTCCTCGCCACCGGCGCCAC
>NZ_JBSFGJ010000173.1:0-18483 GCF_053596515.1 Nonomuraea sp. NPDC001684 | reverse complement strand
GCGCGGCGTGTGCCGGTACGTGCACACCAGCGTGCGCGTGCCCGGCGGCCTCAACGGCATCGCGATGGCCGTGACCGGCTCCAAGGTCACCAAGGTCTACCTGTCCCGGCACGTCGTGCGGCCGTCCGCCGCGGCCGGGCACCTGTTCGCCGCCTGGAAGCGCGGCGACCGGTACGCCGCCCTGGAGGTCGGCGCCGAGGACGCGGTGCGGACGCTGTTCCGGGTCAGGTACGACCCGCGCGGCGTCACCCACCACTTCCAGGGCTGCGCCAAGGAGCCGAAGGGCTACGCGTGCGCCTGGTCCTACGAGGGCGGCGCGATGTTCATGCACGTCCGCGGCTCCACGGCGAGGGGCTACGACGTCCGGTCGATCACGTACACGGCCGACTGACGGTCAGCCGCCGGCCAGGTCGTTCGCGGCCACGTAGCCGAAGGTCATGGCCGGTCCGATGGTCGAGCCCGAGCCCGCGTAGCTGTGGCCCATGACGGCGCCGCTGGCGTTCCCGGCGGCGTACAGGCCGGGGATCACCGAGCCGTCGGCGCGCAGGACGCGGGCGCGCGCGTCGGTGCGCAGCCCGCCCTTGGTGCCCAGGTCACCAGGGACGATCTTGAATGCGTAGAACGGCGGCAGCCAGAGCGGCGCCAGGCACGGGTTCGGCCGGACGTACGGGTCGGCGTAGTAGTGGTCGTAGGCGCTGTCGCCGCGGTGGAAGTCGGCGTCCCGCCCGGCCAGGGCGAAGCCGTTGAAGCGGGTGACCGTGGCGCGCAGGGCGGCCTCCGGCACCCCGATCCTGCGGGCGAGCTGCTCGATCGTCGGGGCTCTGAACAGGGCGCCGCTGTCGTACCAGGAGTCGGGGAAGGGCAGCAGCGGCGCGATGTCCTTGAACAGGTACTTGTTGCGGTACTGCTGGTCGATGATCAGCCAGGCGGGGATGTGCGGGTCGGACGGGGTGTTGCGGTCGTACATGACGTGCACGACGTCGCTGTAGGGCGCGGCCTCGTTGACGAACCGCCGGCCGGCGCCGTTGACGATGACGCAGCCCGGCAGGGTCCGCTCGGCCAGGCAGAAGTACGGCTCGCCGGGCAGCGGGATCACCGGCCCCCACCAGGCGTCGTCCATCAGGTCCAGCGCGCCGCCGGCCTGCTCGCCGGCCTCGATGCCGTCGCCGGTGTTCTCCTTGGCGCCGACGGTCCAGCTCGTCCCGATGGGCTGGCGCTGGAACTCGGCCCGCATCGCCGCGCTGTGCTCGAACCCGCCCGATGCGACGATCACCCCGCGCCTGCCCCTGACCACCCCGGCCGGGGTGACCACGCCCGCGGCCCGGCCGCCCTCGACGTGCAGGCCGAGCAGCGGGGTGTTCAGCCACACCGGCACCCCGGCGGCCAGCAGCCCGGCGCGCAGCCCGGCGGCCAGCGCCTGGCCCATCGTCAGCGGCTTCTCGCCGCGCAACGCCGCCTGCGTGCCCCGCAGCAGGCACGCCGCCGACACCTCCGCGCCCTTCGGGTTGACCAGGGCGAGCGTCAGCCACTTGTAGTCGGCGCTGAAGACGACCATGCCCGCCGGGGTCGCCATGTACGGCGGGTTGAGCCGGGCCAGCTCCGGGCCGAGGAGGTTGCCGTCGAACTGGTCGGGCTCGATGGAACGCCCGCCCGGCATCCCGCCGGGGAACTCCGGGTAGTAGTCGGAGTACCCCTCCATGAACCGGAAGCGCAGCGGGCTGTTGCGCGTCACGAACGAGATCATCTGCGGCCCCGCGTCCAGGAACGCCTGCTGCCGCGCGGCCGGGACGGTGTCGCCCACCACGCGGGCCAGGTACGCGGCGGCCTTGGCGGGCGTGTCCGGCACCCCGGCGGCCAGGATCACCTCGTTGCACGGGATCCAGATGCCCGCCCCCGACCGCGCCGCCGACCCGCCGAACGTCGGCGCCTTCTCCAGCACGACGGTGCTCAGGCCGCGCTTGGCGGCGGTGAGGGCGGCGGTCATCCCGGCGGCCCCGGAGCCGACCACCACCACGTCGTAGTCGGCCTCGGCGTAGGCCGGGTCCTGGCCGAGCGCCGCGCCGGTGACCAGGATCCCGCCCGCGACGAGCAGGGTGCGGCGGCTGCGCCCGCGGGGGGTGAGGTCGTCGGAGGCCGGTGAGGCTGGTCGCATCGATGATCCCTTCGACAGGGGAGAGCCGGTCGGCCCCCTCGCCGAAACGAGCATGCGCTTGGTTGGTTACCCTGTCAACGGGCCCGCCGCACGGCCAGATCCTTGACGTGGCCCGACGTGGCGGTCGCCGTCAGGGCGGTGGCGAACAGGATGAGCTGGTTGAGCACCTTCAGGAACAGCAGCATGCCCGCCGCGCCGGCGACCACCCGGTAGGCGGGATTGGCCGCGGTGAGGTTGACGTAGACCTGGCCGATCGTCTTGAGGATCTCCAGCCCGGCGGTGATCACCAGCGCCGGGCCGATCACGCGGCGCAGCGGCACCCGCAGCCGCGGCGGCGCGGTCAGCAGCGCCATGGCCAGCAGCGTGTTCACGCCGAGGCCGAGCACGATCCCGGCCGCGGTGAGCACCCACTGGGCCGGAAGGGCCTCGACGCCCACGGTGAGCACGGCCAGCCAGGTCAGCAGCCGTTCGGCGGCGAAGGCGACGGCGAGCGACAGGGCGAGCAGCATCCCGAGCCCGGCCATCACGCCCAGGTCGATGAGCTGGCGCAGGAGGAAACGCCCCGGATACTCCTCCAGCCCCCAGATCGCCCGGGTGGCCGAGCGCAGGGTGTCCATCCAGAACAGCCCGGTCATCGGCAGCGCGACGAAGGCCACCGCGCCGGCCGTGCCCCCGGCCTCCCGTAACGCCTGGACGTCGAGGCGCGGGAAGTTCTCGCTCAGGTAGTGCTGGACCGTGGCGAGGACCGTCGGGTCGTCCATGACGTGGCCGAGGATGCCGAACGCCAGCAGGGCCAGGGCGAAGGTGGCGAAGAAGGAGTAGTAGGTGAGGGCCGCCGACAACCGGCCGCCGTCGGCCTTGTCGTAGCGCAGCACGGCGCGGGACAGGTGGTCGAGCCAGCCGTGCCGGGCGCGGGCCCGCCGCCAGGCCGCCGCCGGGCCCTTGTCCGGTCCGGTGGCGTTCATGGTGCGCGGGTCCCTTCGCTTTCCGTCCCGGTGGCCGTACGCCGCCGGGTGCTCACCGTACCGCCATGAGCGGATCGGCAGGGCGGACCTGGGCGGGCCGGTGGCCGTCAACGCGGGGGAGTGGTCGGTGCGGGGACACCGGTTCCACACCGTGCACACGTACTTCTTCGCCCGGGTCCCCGGCATGGAGCTGCCCGAGCCCGCCGACGACGGGCTCGGGCATCGCTGGTGGAGCGCGGGCGAGCTCGGCCGCACCGCCGAGCGGGTCCTGTTCGGCGGGTGACCGCGGCCGCCGGGGTGGGCGGCCGCGGTCGGCGGGTCAGCGGAGGTCGAAGGCGCGCAGGGTGGTCTGCCTGAGGCGGTTGCCCGCCGCGTCCCACGCCTCCACCTTCAGGCTCACCGCGCCCTTGGTGGCGCGGTAGGCCGGGTACTTCGCGCCGGCGGTGTAGACGCCGTCCCGGCCCCGCCTGAGGTCGGCGGGCTGCCAGGTGGCGCCGTCGTCGGTGCTGGTCCACAGCTTGACGCCCGCGATCGCCGGCATCTTCGCCGCCGACGGCCCGTGGTAGGCCTCCAGCTCGAACGTGTGCCTGCGCCCGGCCGCCACCGTGTTGCCGGCGGACAGGGTGTCACCGAGGTCGTAGCTGACGTAGACCGCGGGGGTGGTGCGGCACTGCTCGACCAGCCCGTCGACGAACCAGGCGTAGCAGTTGGCGCCCGGCCGCAGCTGCTCCTTGGCCGGCGGCGCGGTGAACGTCCACTCGATGTCCGACAGGGCGTTCCTGGCCGTCAGCCGGTAGGTGCCCGGCTCCTTGGGCAGCGGGTAGCGCGGCAGCGTGTCGAAGCCCGGCAGGGGGGCGTTCGGCAGCTCCTTGCCGTCGCGGTACAGGTGCAGCTCGTACTGGGGCACCAGGTCGCCGAACGCGACGCCGTCGTCACGCCGGTCCCCGACCCCGTTGACCATCGACGGCGTCACCCACAGGTTGCCGTCGTGCACGCAGATCGCGCACGGCACGCCGATCACGAGCTGCTTGAGCGGGGGCGCGTCCGCGGGGCCGCCGAGCGCGTACAGCTTGTCGGAGGCCGTCGAGGCGCCCGGCGTGCTCGGGGTGGCGAACCACTTCTGGACGGTGGTGCCCGGCCGGTCGAACACCTCGTGCCGGTAGCGGGACTCCTGGACCTCCTCGCCGGGCGCGGACGTGACCAGCGCGGACAGGCCCGCCTCGCTCACGAGCTTGGGGTCCAGCGGCCAGATCCACTGCGTCCTGCGCTCGGGCAGCGGGACCGGCCACTGGAGGATGTTGGTGTTGGTCGTGGTGTAGGAGATGTCGTCGGTCCGCCACGAGGCCCGCCAGTTCATGTACTTCGTGTACGGCCCGGCGTGCACGTCGAGGTCGACCTGGTGGAGCTGGCGCTCGGTCACCTCGTACCGCATCGAGTCGGGGACGCGCCCGTCCACGGTCGGGCGGAACACGTACGAGTACGGCGTGTTCGGCGTGCCCTCGACCCGGACGGTCACCCCGCCCCGGCCGGCCTCCTCGCGGATCTTGCGGCCCTCGGCGTTGGAGACGTAGGCGACGGGGATGTTGACCGGCTGGAACGGGCCGCTGAACGGCTTCTGCGAGATGGGCAGCGGGATCGGGCAGGTGGCGGCCTTCTCGTTGAAGGCCAGGACGCCGGCGGCGCCCGCGTCCCTGATCGGGCCCACCCGCTCGATCTGCAGGCCGCACGCGGGCCCGAAGATGCCCTCGGCGGGCTCGGCGTCGATCAGCACGAGCGCGCCGCGCAGGTCCTTGCCCGCGAGGTCCTCGGGACGGCCCTTGCCGGCGTCGACCACCCGCAGGTCCTTGGCGCCCTCGAACGGCACGTAGCCCGGGTGGATCTCGCCGCCGTCGATCGTGTGGACGCGGGTGACCGGGTGCAGGGTCGTGCGCCTCGGCGTGCGCATGGTCATGGTGACCTCGGGCACGCCCAGCTCCCACTGGCCGGCGAAGCGGAAGCCGCCCTTGGTGACCTTCTTGGTCGGCAGCGCCCACACCTTCTCCCAGGCGCCGAGCGGGCGGTTGGAGAGCAGCGTGCCGCCGAAGACCTTGCCGTTGGGCAGGGTGCGCTGGAAGAAGACGTCGTAGGTGTTGTTCAGCGGCTGGGCGGTCTTCGGCGCGCGGAAGCTGACCTCGGTGGCCTTGCGGGCGTCGAGGGTGATCTCCATGTCGCCGGTGACGGTCAGCTCGGGCTCGAACAGCCAGGCCCGGTTGGCGCGGTCGTCGGCGTCCACCCAGTCGAGCACCTGCAGCAGGCTGACGGTGCCGGCCGGGACGCGGCTCACCACCAGGCCCACGTCGTCGATGCGGTTGGGGCCGAGCTCGCCCTTGTTGCCGTCGACGTCCAGGACGCTCATGGCCGACGGGGTGCGCGGCTTGCCGTCCCGGTCGATGGTGCGGATGGTCAGGTCGTACTTGGGGGCGTCCCGCACAGCGCCGAGCGGCGTGCTGAGCCGGACGCCGTCCGCCTCGGCCGTCACGGCCCCGCTGTAGGTGCCGACGGGCAGCTCGGCCGGGTCGAGGGTGACGGTGGTGGCGGCGGTGCCGCCGGCGGGGACGGTCAGCGTCGCGTCGGCGAGTACCGGCCTGGCGGCGCCCATCGCCGCCTTCAGCGTGAGCGTGACGGGCTGGTCGCCCAGGTTGCGGTAGGAGATCTCGCCGCTCTTCGTCGCGCTGCCGGGCTCCAGCAGGCCGAAGTCCACGCCGCCGCTCGTCGCGAACACCTGCTGCCGGGTCGCGCGGTCCAGGTCCACCCGGCCGGCGCCCTGCTCGTAGACGGTGAAGCCGTCGTCCGTGGAGGTGGACATCAGGGCGGACTTGAGCTGCTGGGCCGTCCAGTCCGGGTGCCGCTGCGCCATGATCGCGACCGCGCCGGCCACGTGCGGCGTGGCCATGGAGGTGCCGGAGGCGCCGGTGTAGTGGTCGTCCACCGGCGAGCCCATGGCGGTGCCGGCCGCCCGCGCGGCCACGATGTCCACGCCGGGCGCGGCGATGTCGGGCTTGAGCCCGCCGCCGGGACGCGGCCCGCGGCTGGAGAACGTGGCGAGCTTGTCGCTCTTGTCCACCGCGGCCACGGTCAGCGCGGCGTCGGCCGCGCCGGGCATGCTGATCGTCTCGGCCTCGTACAGGTTGCCCGCGGCGACCACGAACAGCGTGCCGGTCTCGGCGGTCAGGTCGTTCACGGCCTGGCTGAGCGGGTCGGTGCCGTCGCTGGGCGGGCCGCCGAGGCTCATGCTGACGGCCTTGGCGCCGCTGCGCGCGGCCCACTCCATGCCCTCGATGATCCACGACTCCTGGCCGGAGCCGGTGTTGTCGAGAACCTTGCCGACGACGAGCTGCGCGCCCGGGGCGACGCCCTTGAACTTGCCGCCCGAGGCCGCGCCGGTGCCGGCGATGGTCGAGGCGACGTGGGTGCCGTGCCCGTGCCCGTCCTGGACGGGCTGGTCGGGGACGAACGACTTGCTGTCGGCGATCCGGCCGGCCAGGTCGGGGTGGCCGGTGTCGGCGCCGGTGTCCAGGACGGCGATCTTCACGCCGGTCCCGTCCTGGCCGCGTTCCCACGCCTTGGGGGCGCCGATCTGCGGGACGCTCACGTCCAGGTCGGCCTTGACCTTGGCGTCCAGCCACAGCTTGGCGATGCCGCCGCGCAGCGTGCCGGGCGACTTGGCCAGGCCCTCCCCGGCGGGCCGCCCGCCGCGCACGGCCTCCCAGAACGCGCCCGCCTCGGCCTTGGTGACGTCGAGGGCGGAGGCGTGGATGCTCTCCAGCGTCCGGGTGGGCTCGCTGGCGGGGACGGCGGCGGCCGAGCGCTTGACCGCGGCCTCCGGCTGGTCGCCCGGGTACTGCACGATGACCGGCAGCCGCTTGGCCACCTCGTCGGAGTAGCCGTTCTCGGCCAGGTACTTGACGTCGAACAGCCGCCGGTCCACCAGGCCCGCCTGGACGGCGGAGACCGCGTCGTCCGGCAGCACGAAGACGCCGTCCGGGGTGAACTGGGTGAACAGGTTGATGCGGCGGCCGTCCTGGCGGGTGCCGGGGGCCGGCTCGACGCGGTACCGGCCGGTGGCGGACCGGGTGAGCTGGACCTTGTCACCCGTGATCAGCGTGACGACGACCTTCTGGGCGCGCACCCCGGACAGGGCGACGTCCTTGGCGGGCTGCGCGGACGTTGTGGGCGCTGTGGGCGCTGTGGGCGCTGCGGGAGCGGCGGGGGCGCCGGGTGCGGGGGTGTCCGGTGTCGCGGCGGTCGCCGGTCCGGCGGTCAGCATGCCGGCGAGCGCGGTGACCGCGGTCAGCAGGACGCCTGTCCGGCGCGCCAGCGGGGGGCGGGGCAGTGCCATGGTGGCCTTTCTGGCGGGGGAGGGGTTCGGACGGCGGCGGGCTCATGGCCCGAAGGGAGGAACCGTCCGTGAGGGGGTGGACGGGGGCATGACCGTCCGGGAAGGGCGGGGTTCCGTGACCGTCCGGAAGGGTCAGACGGGTTCGAAGCCGTCCGGTGGGCGGGGGGGTTCCGGGGTCTCCTCGTGCGGGGAGGGGACGTCGGGGGCCGGGTCGTCCGGGTCCGGCCGGTCGGGGTCTTGGATGGTGTCGGACATGCCGAAAGTGTCGCGGCAGACGTATGGGGTGGGGTATGGGGTGCCCCATGGGGAAAAATCCCCATTTTGGGGCTAGTCGCTGGGGAGGAGGTGGCGGGCCAGCTCCGTCCGCGACCGCGCCCCCACCTTGCGCATGGCCGCGCTGACGTGCTTGTCCACCGTCTTCGGCGACAGGAACAGCTCCCTGGCGATCTCCTGGTTGGTCAGCCCCTCGGCCGCCAGCCGGGCCACCTGCTCCTGCCGGGCCGACAGGGCGTGGTCGTTCCCCGCCTGCGCGGGCGCGCTCTGCGCCGCCGGGCGGACGCCCCACCTGCGGCCCAGCCCGGTCGCGCGGTCGAGGTCCCAGCGCGCCCCGAGCTCGGCGTACACCGCGACGGCCCGGCCGAGCCGGACGGCGGCCTCGGGGTCGTCGGAGGCGAACAGGCAGGCGGCGGCCTGCTCGCTCGCCTGCGCCGCCTCGTACCGCGCCGGGACCGTCTCGAAGGCGTCGGCGGCGGCGGTGAACTCGGTCGCGGCCCGCGCCCACTGCTCCCCGGCGGCCGCCAGCAGGCCGCGGGCCTGCGCGAGCGCGGGCCCGGCCAGCGGCGCGTCGCGCCCGGTCAGCCGGGCGGCGTGCCGCGCGACGACGTCGGCGGCCTCCTCGGGACGGCCCGCCACAAGCAGCGCCTCGGTCAGCGCGGGCAGCGCGCGGACCGCCACCGGCCACAGCTCGCTCGCCTCCCAGTGGCGGCCCGCCTCGACGGCCGCCTCGATCGCCGCCTCCGGCTCGCCCCGCGCGGCGCTCAGCCGGAGCGACATCGCCAGCGGCAGCACCAGGTCGTCGTACTGCCCCCGGGTGCGGGCCTCGGCGGCGGCGTCGAGCAACGACGGCAGCGCGGCCTCCTGACGGCCCTGCACCACGGCCAGGCAGGCGGTCACGATATCGAGGAGGATGCGCTCGTGCGGCTCGTCGCCGAACTGGTCGCGCAGCTGCTGGAGCCTGGCCGGCAGGCCCTGCCAGGAGCCCTCGAAGTAGTCGGCCGCGGCCAGGTTCACCAGGCAGCGCAGTTCCAGCCGCTCGCGCAGGTCGGGCTCGGCGCCCTCCTCGACCGCCGCGGTCAGCAGGCGGCGGCCCCGCCGGTGGTGCCCGCTGAACAGGGCCGCGCCCCCGATGGAGCGGTAGGCGTTGACCTCGCGGCGCAGCAGCCGCCGTCCGCCGGTCTCGCGCAGCAGGTCGTCGGCGAGCGCGGCCCAGCGCGGGTCGCCCATCACCACGAAGATCATCGCGATCTTGCCGAGCACCAGCATCCGCATGGCCGGGTCGGCGACCGCGGGCAGGGTCGCCAGCGCCCGCTCCAGCCACGACCTGCTCTCCTCCGGCGGCAGGCCGCTGGGCGGGCGGCCGACCCCGGCCATGGCCCACGCCGCCAGCCCCGGCTCGCCGGCCAGGTCGTCGGCGGCCCGCGCGAAGGCCTCGCCGATGCGGGCGCCGTCGGTGCGGGTGCGCTCCAGGTGCAGCGCGAGCAGCAGGCGCAGGTGGCCGCGCACCGGGGGCGGCACGTCCTGCTCCAGCGCGCCGGTGACCAGGTCGGCGACCGGCGGCGGGCGCAGCAGCTCCAAGGCGGCCCAGCCCAGCTTCACCGTCAGCTCGGCCCGCCGGGCGGCGGGCAGGTCGGCGCCGCGCAGGACGTCCTCCAGCAGGCGGGCGGCCTCGGCGTCGTCACCGAGCCGGGACGCCTGCTCGGCCGCCTCGATCGCGGCCGCCACCCACTGCCCGGCCCGGCCGGCCTGGCGCAGGTGGTGGGCCAGCCGGCCCAGCGGCACCGGGCGCAGCTCGCGTACGGTGTCGGCGGCGGCGGCGTGCAGGGCCTGCCGGCGGCCGAGCGGGATCGCCTCGTAGACCGCCTGCGCCGCCAGCACGTGACGGAACCCGACCAGGCCGCCGGTGTCGGCGAACAGCCCGGAGCCCAGCACCTCGTCGATCGCCCCGACGTCGGGCCCCGACAGCAGCGCGACGGGCACCGGGAGCTGCAGCACGGCGGCGCGCTCGGCCACCTCCTTGGCGCCCGGGGAGAGCCGGGCCACCCGTTCCTGCACCGAGGCGCGCACGCCGCTCGGCACGTCGAGCTCCTCCAGGGCCCGCCGCGCCCAGCCGCCCTCCCACCGGATCAGCGTGCCGCGGTCGCGCAGCAGCGCCAGCAGCTCCTGCACGGCCAGCGGCAGGCCGGAGGCCCGCCCGCACAGGTGCTCGGCGAACTCGGCCGTCACCTCCTCGGCCCCGAGTATCGCCGAGGCCATCACCCGGGTCTGGGCGGCGTCGAGCGGCGGCAGCACCAGGTGCTCGGCCGTGATCGTGTCGGGGGCGCGGGCCGTGATCGCCCGCACCGCCCCGGACGCCTCCTCGCTCCGGTACGTCAGCACCACCCGCAGCGTGCCGGGCAGCACGGACATCAGGTACGTCAGGAACTCGACCGTCTGCCCGTCGGCCCAGTGCAGGTCCTCCACCGCCAGGACGGCGGGGCCGAGCGCGGTCAGCACCTCGGCGAGCCCGCGGAAGACGCGATGCCGCTCGGCCGCCCGGTCGTCGAGCGGCGGCGGCGTCTCCGGCAGCACCCCGGCCAGCTCGGGCAGCAGCTCGCGCAGCGCCCCGGCGACCGGTGACAGCGCCGCGCCGGCCAGCTCGGACGCTCGTCCGCGTAACGCCTCGACGACGGGGCCCAGCGGGAACGGCTCCCTGATCTGCACGCAGGCCCCGCTCAGCACCCGCAGGCCCGCCACCGCGGGACCGCCGAGCAGCTCGGCCGTCAGCCTGGACTTGCCGATGCCGGCCTCGCCCTCGACGACGGCCACGGCGGGCGCCCCGGCGACCAGCGCGACGAGCCGGGCGAGCTCCTTCTCCCGCCCAACCAGAACAGGAGACACCACCCGCCCAGCACGCACCCGCTCATTCAACTGCACCCGAAGTCACAGATCAACGTCACAACCCCGCGAAACGCCCGAACCGGGAGGAAGCGACGGCAGCCCCCGGCTTCCGGCCCAGCGGGGGCGCCGTGGGCGGGTCAGGCGGGGGCGATGCCGTCGTAGTCGATCAGGAGGTGGCGGGGGCCGCGGAGCACCGGGCTGGGGCGGTACGGCGGCGGGTCGGCGACCAGCCGCGGATTGCGCACCCGGCGCACCAGCTCACCCAGCACGATCTGCGCCTCCAGCCGGGCCAGCGGCGCGCCGAAGCAGTAGTGGACGCCGCCCCCGAACCCCAGGTGCTCGTTCGGCCGGCGGCACGGGTCGAACCGGTCGGGCTCGCGCACGTGGGCCGGGTCCCGGCTGCCCGCCGCCAGCGCCAGCACGACGGGCGAGCCGGCCGGGATGGTCACGCCGCCGACCACCACGTCGTCGAGGGTGACCCGCGAGGAGACGAGCTGCACGGGCGGCTCGAAGCGCAGCAGCTCCTCGACCGTGGTGATGACCAGGTCGGGGTCGGCGCGCAGGCGTTCCAGCAGCATGGGGTCGCGCAGCACGGTGAGCATGCCGTTGGCGATGAGGTTGATCGTGGTCTCGTGCCCGGCGATGAGGAGCAGCAGGGAGGTGGCGACGACCTCCTCCGGCGTCATGCGGCCGTCCGGGCCCTCGTAGGTGACGAACCCGGACAACATGTCGTCGCCCGGCTCCCGCCGCCGCGCCTCGGCCAGCCCGGCGAGGTAGCGTTCCAGGTTCTGCGACACCGCCTGGCGCTCGCGGGCCCGCTCGGCGCGGTCCTCCTCGCCCGGACCGAGCGTCTCGACGATCTGGTCGGCCCAGGCGTGGAACTGCTGCTCGTCCTCGGCCGGCACGCCGAGCAGCCGGCAGATGACGGCGATCGGCAGCGGGTAGGCGACCTCGTCCACGACGTCGGCCCGGTTCTTGCCGGCCAGGGCGTCGATCAGCTCGGTGGTGGTGGCCAGCATCATCGGGCGCAGCCCGTCCACCACGCCCGGCGAGTGCGGCGGGCCGAAGTGGCGCATGGTCAGCCGGCGCAGCCGGTCGTGCTCGGGCGGGTCGAGCCTGATGAAGGCGGGCGCGTGCTCCGGCTCCTCCGGCGCGTTCGCCAGGTTGCGCCGGTCGGAGCTGACCCGCGGGTCGTGCAGCAGCTCGACGATCTCCCGGTACGTGCTGACGACGTACGAGCCGTCCGCCAGGCGCGTCACCGGGTTGCGGCGCAGCTCCCCGAGGAACGGGTAGGGGTCGGCGCGGCCGGCCGGGTCGAGGATGCGCTGCATGGCGGCGTCCGAGGTCATGTCCTGCACTCCTGTCCTTGAGTTCCTGCCGGGTCAGCCCTGCGGCGCGTGCAGCAGCGAGGCGCGCCGCTCGGCCGGGTCGTGGCCGGTCACCACGACCGTCGCCCCCTCGGCCGCGACCAGCCGCTCGGGCACCCGGGCCGGCACGGGCCGCGCCTCCCCCCGCATGTCCACGTGCCGGAAGGCGGGCGGGAAGGGCGTGGCCCGCTCGATCAGCCGCTGGTAGAACTCCAGCCACATGCCCTGGTCGAAGGTGACCGCGGCGGTGATCCGGCCCTGGTAGCCGTAGACGGCGACGAAGCGGCGCTCGTCCGTCGAGCCCTGGGTGACGACGAGCTCGTCGGCGAAGGTGGGCACGCCCACCGACTTGATGTTGACCCCGAACTGGCTGGACCAGAACACCGGCACCGACAGGTGCGGCCAGCGGTGGGTCTGGTCGCTGACCATGTTGTGGGCCGCGATCTCGGCCTGGGTGACGGCGTTCCCCCAGTGCTCCAGCGTCATGAACTGGTACTGGTACAGCGGGTGCGGGAAGCGGGCGATGTCGCCGGCGACGAAGACGTCGTCGGTCACCAGGCCGTTGGTGTCCACGGCGCGGCAGCCGGCGTCGCAGGCCACGCCCCACACACCGGCGGCCAGCCCCGAGTCCAGCAGCCACTCGACGTTGCGCACCGAGCCGAGCGCGACGACGGCGACCTCGGCCTCGACCGTGCTGCCGTCCGACAGACGGGCGCCGCGCAGCCGCCCCTGCCCGTCGCCCTCCAGCGCGGTGACCGTGGTGCCGCACCGCAGGTCCACGCCGTGCTCGCGGTGGAGCTGGGCGGCGACGTCGCCGATCACGCCGCCGAGGGCGTTGACGAGCGGGGCCGGGCCGCGTTCGACGACCGTCACGGGCAGGTCCAGCTCGCGGCAGACCGAGGCGATCTCGCTGCCGGTGAACCCGGCGCCCAGGATGAGCACCCGGTTGGGGCGGGCGGCCAGCGCCTCCCGCAGGCCGGCGGCGTCCCGCATCGAGCGCAGCGTGTGCACGCCCGTCAGCCGGGCCTGCTCCTCGTGCGGCCAGGGCCGGGCGCGGGTGCCGGTGGCCAGCAGCACCCGGTCGAAGCCGACCTCGCGGCCGTCGGCCAGCAGGACGCGCTTGCCGGCCACGTCCAGGCCCGTCGCCCGGGTGCCCCACAACCAGTCGGCCTCGACCTCGCGCAGGTGGGGCAGCATGACGTGGTCGGGCGCGACCTGCCCCATGAGCACCTGCTTGGACAGCGGCGGCCGGTCGTACGGCTCGGCGGGCTCGTCGCCGATCACGGTCAGCGACCCGGTGAAGCCCTCCCGCCTGAGCACGCCAGCGGCCCGCGCCCCGGCCAGGGACGCGCCGACGATGACGATGCGCCCGTCGGTCATGCCGCGCGCCGGCGGGCCGGGCGGCTCGGGCGTCAGCCGGGTGGCCGTCCAGTCGAGGTGGATGGCCTGGACGGGGCAGGCCGCCGCCGCGCGCAGCACGTGCTCGCGCCGCTCGTCGCCGGGGTCGAGGTCGTACAGGAGGGACTCCTCGCGCATGGTGAAGACGTCGGGCGCGAGGAAGGCACACTGCCCGTACCCCTGGCAACGCGTCAGATCGACGACGACTTTCACCGGCCATCCCCCTGTCGAGCGAGCCGCGCGCCCGTTCCCCGGTCGGCGCTGCCCGGCCCGGACTGGCCTACCCCCGCCGCCCGCGCCCGTAGCCTGCGCGCGCCGATCCTGCCCTGCTCTTTAGCCGGTACGGAGGGAATTCACGCCATCCCCGTGCGCCCCCGCTCGCCGGGGTGACCCGGCCCCGTAACCGGCTCGTCGGGCAGTCGGTAGGCATTTGTCAGTGATCGCCGATAACGTTCCGCGCAACGTGGCGGCGGGAGATCGATCCGCGCCTCGACACATTCCCATGGCTTCACGGCATGGCCTCACGTCATGCCTGCACGAGGAGAGGCGGCGGCAATTGGGTTGGCTGGCGGCGGGCGACGCGTACGAGGTCGCCCTGATAGAGGGCCGGGTCACGGCCAGGGCCACGTCCGGCCGCTCGGCCGGACGGCAGCTGAAGACGCTGCCGAAGGCGGTGCGCGAGCACCCCGAGGCGGACCGGCTGCGCCGCTTCGCCGAATGGCTCGACCGGCACGCCGCGTCCTGCGTGGCGCACGTGGACGCCTGGATGGTGTCCTCGCTGCCCATGCCGACCGAGCTGATCGCCCGGGTGTGGCCGGACGAGGCGTGGCAGACGGCGCTGCGTGACGTGGCGGTCGTCGGCGACGACCCCGACGAGGTGGGCTTCCTGCGCGACGCGACCTCCTCCGGCGAGCTGCGCATGGTGAACCTCGACGGCGAGACCGTCAGGCTGGCCGCGCGCACGGTGAGGCTGCCGCACCCGGTGCTCCTGCCCGACCTCGACGACCTGCGCGAGTTCGCCGCCGAGCTGGGTATCACGCAGAAGGTCGAGCAGATCCACCGGGCCATCTGGCGCAAGCCCGCCGACCAGGGCGAAGGGGTGCGCCAGGTGAAGGACTTCGCGGGCGGCACGTACGCCTCCCGGTTCGGTGTAGCGGCCCGCGCCACCCAGCGCGGCTACCGCGTCTCCGGCGGCTACGCCACCTGCCAGGTGCGCGACGCCGGCCGGCTCACCGAGGCCGCCGTCTGGATCGGCGAGCCCTACTGGGACAGCGAGACGTCCACGGGCGATCTCACCTGGCGCGACCAGGACGGCAGGACGCTCACGCTGCGCGAGGTCGGCCCGGTCGCCTGGTCGGAAGGCATGAGGATGGCCGCCGCGCTGCACGCCGGCCGGCAGGTCGAAGAGGGGAAGAGCGCATGACCGGGGACATCTCGCAGAACGCCGAGGCGCGGGAGCTGCTCGACGCCGGCGCGGTGCTGCCGGCCGGCACCGAGGGCGCGGGGGAGCGGGCCGTGCCGCTGGTCGCCCGCGCCTACCGGCACCCCGGCCTCGACGACCGGGTGATCGTGCGCCTGGTCACCGAGGAGCTGAGCGGCGCCGAGGACGCGGTGGGCGGCTTCCTCGGCCTGGTGCCCGAGGGCGAGGCCGCGGTGGTCGGCCTGGGCCTGCGGCGCTCGCTCGGCTTCCCCGAATGGGTGCTGGTCCACCACCCGCAGGACGGGCACCACGCCCTGGCCGTCGTGCCGGAGCTGGAGCGCGTCGCCCGGCAGGCCAGGACCAAGCCCAAGACGGCGCTCGACGCCTACCAGCGCCTGGCCGGGCAGCTCGCCGCGTCCGTCCCGCACTTCCTGCCGACCTTCTACGAGCAGGCCGCCCGCGTGTTCGCCGCGGCCGACAACGCCCAGTACGCCGGGCAGCTCTTCTCCGCCGCCCGCCGGGCCGAGGCCCAGCACGGCCTCCCCGTGGACGACGACCGCCTCGACGCGGTGTTCCTGGAGTTCGCGCTGGCCGGGGCGCTGCCGGTCAAGGCGCTGTCCGGGTACGCCAAGGAGCTGACCGCCCGCCTGCCCGCCGCGGAGGCGCTGAACAGGTACGCGCGGCTGTGCGTGCGCAGGACCGCCGGCGGCCTCGCCCCCTCGGCGCAGATGGCTGCCGACATCCGCAGGCTCGCCAAGGCCGCCGGCGTGGACGCCGAGGCGGCCGAGCAGGACTACCTGGCCGAGGTGCTGGCGCTGCCGGCCGCCATGCAGGCCCCGACCGGCTGGTGGAAGTCCCACGCCCCGGCCGTCGCGGCGCTGGCCAGGCAGCGGCCGGAGCTGCGCGGCACGCTGCTGAACGTCATCCCCGACAGCCACGACCGGGAGCTGCCGGGCATCTGGCTCGGCATCCTGGAGAGCGCGGGCGCGACCGCCGGCCTGCACACCGACGTGCCCGAGGCCGAACGCCCGGCCGACGGGGCCGCCGGCTGGCTGCGCAGGTTCCTCGCCGCGCGGCAGCGGGCCTGGGGCGTCGCGCCGCACCTGCCCGCCCTGCACGCCCTGATCGAGCGCATGGCCGACCGGCTGCGCGCCGAGCTGGCCGCGACCGGCTCGACGATCGCCGTCGACGACGAGGCCGACCTGATCGACCTGCTGCTGGCCCTCGGCATCCCCCTGGCCGACCCCGGCGACGGCGCCCGGCTCCGGCTGACGCACTGGGCGGGGCACGACGACCGCCGCGACCTGCTCGCCCTGGCCGCCGACGGCCGCTTCCACACCGCCTTCCGGCGCGGCGCCGACTACCTCGACGCCGACGACGAGGGCAGGGCCACCGTCCGCGCGCTGGCCGCCGCGCCGGGCGGGCGTCCGCTGCTGGCCGAGTGGGTACGCCTGGTCGCCCGCCGATCGGCCGCCGCCGGCCTGTCCAACCTGCCCGACGCCCTGTGCTGCCTGTCCTGGCTGCCCGGCGAGGCCCTGGCCCTGGCCGAGAACGAGGTGCGCCAGGCGGTGACCGACGCCGACGTGGCCGGGGTGCTGGCCCGCGCCCTGCGCTCCGGCGTCATCGACGAGCTGGGCTGGCCCGCCTTCGAGCAGGCCGCCACCCAGCTCGTGCCGGAGAAGGACATCGACGACCTCGTCGTCTGCGACGCCTGGCCGAACCTGGTCGTCGCGGGCACCGCGCAGGCCCGGGTGCTCTCGGCCGACGGCGTCCTGCTCACCCACGACCTGCGCGTCCCCAGGGACGACACCTGGAGCGATCCCGGCTTCCACTACGTGGACGGCGAGCTGCTCGTCTACTGGGACTCCCGCGACCGCGCCAACGGCCTGCGCGGCTACTGGCACACCTCCGCCGACCGGGTGCGCGACCTGGACGGGACGGACCGGAGCCGGGGCACGCGGCTGGACTACTACCAGGGCGACGACCCGGTCAGCCTGGCCGTGCCCGGCGGCGGACGCACCACCGGCCACGGCGTGCTGCACGCCGGTGACACGGCCGTCCCCGACGAGCGGCACCTGCTCACCGACGGCACGTCGTTCTGGACGTGGATCTGGGCGGAACACGACAGCGGCTGGTACGAGTTCGACCCCGCCGGCGGCGGCGTCGGCAGGAAGTCGCTGCCCGGCTTCCTCGCCGGCACCCCGGACGCCCGGCCCGGCGAGGGCTGGCTGCTGCCCGCGCCCTCCGACGAGCCCACCCCGGTCGGCGCCCCCGTGGACGGCCTGTACGGCCTGCGCGTGGTCGAGCTGCCCGACGGCTCCCACCGCGCCGAGGACCTGTCCGGCATCTCGGTGACGCTGCCGCCGGACGCCGGAGTGCCGGTGCGGGTGCTGACGTTCCCGGGCGCGGAGCGGGCCTGCGCCGTCGTGCGCGGCAGCTACCGGATCAGACTCGTGGACGCCGACGGCGTCGTCCTGGCCGAGTACCGGACCGACGCCAAGCCGGGCGCCTTCGGCGCGGGCACGCCCATCCTGCCGCCCGAGCGCTACTGGTACTGCCTGCGCCCCCGCGACCTCGAAGGCTCGGCGGCGCTGCGCCGCGCGGACCGCGAGACCGCCGCGGCCCTGCTCGAAGCGGCCACGCCGCAGGGCGCCGACCTGGCGGCGGCCGTCCGCGCGCTGCTGCCGGGCATCACCCACGAGGCGCTGGTCAAGGGCGTGGCCGGGATCGTCGGCTTCGCCGCCACCCAGCAGAACGCGGTGCGCGCCGTCGTGGCCAACCTCAACCGCGCGCTGGCCGGCGACCCGGCCGCCGAGCGGGGCCCGTCCGGGCCCACCGACCTGCTGCTGGACGAGGCGCTCAACGGCATCGGCGACGGCCGCGGCTACCACCGCCACAACGCCGACGCCGCCTTCCAGCAGATCCGCGCGGTGGGCGGGGCCGTGAGCGCCGGGCAGGACCGCCCGCAGGTGGCCAACCACCTCCGCCTGCCCGGAATGCCGGCCTCCGGCCTGCGGTGGGAGCGCCTGCTCGACCACTGCGCCGCCGTGGCGTACCGGTGCGCGGCGCCGACCACCCCGGCCGAGCACCGGGACGCGCTGGGCGTGCTGCTCGACGAGCTGCGCGACGGCGGCCTGCCGGTCGCGGCCGGCTCGTCCCGCTGGCGCCGCATGACGGTCACGCTCAGGCGCGAGCACATGGTCGGCGCGGACGGCGCCCCGGCGGACGGCTCGCTCTCGGGCGTGCTGCCGCTGGGCGGCGGCGCGTTCGTCGCCTTCCTCGACCTGCGCGAGACGGACGTCGACGGGCTCGAATGGACGGCGCTGTGCCACGACCCCGCCGGGGTGTTCGAGGTGCCCGCGCCCTACACCGTCCGCGACTCCTCGCCCGTCGGCGGGGACCGGGAGGCGAGTTGGCTCGCGGCGTTCCTCACCGAGCTGGCCGCGCGCGGCCCGGCCCCCTGGCACGCCGCCGCCGCCGAGGAGTTCGCCCGGCTCACCGGGGTCTCATGGACCGCCGCGCGGCTGGTCGTGGCCGGGTTCCCGCAGGTGGACACCTACGCGCGGACCTTCCTCGACAAGGAGGCCCGCGCGACGATCGGCGTGAAGGTGGCCGAGGCCGCCGTCGCCAAGGACGAGCTGCGCGCC
>NZ_JBSFGJ010000172.1:0-18545 GCF_053596515.1 Nonomuraea sp. NPDC001684 | reverse complement strand
GAGAGATGAGCCAGGGAGCGCGTGGCATCAGCTGGCTGATCACCGACTTCGTGAACAACGTGCCGGGCGTCGCGCACACCGTCGTGGTGTCGTCCGACGGCCTGCCGCTGGCCTTCTCGGAGGGTTTCCCCAAGGACCGGGCCGACCAGCTCGCCGCGGTCGCCTCGGGCGTGATCAGTTTGACGCAGGGCGCCGCGCGGGTCTTCGAGGGCGGCATGGTCACCCAGACCGTCATCGAGATGCAGCGCGGGCTGTTGATGATCATGTCCATCAGCGACGGGTCCTGTCTGGCCGTCCTCGCGGCTCCCGACTGTGACATGGGCCTCGTAGCGTACCAGATGACGCTGCTGGTCGAGCGCGCCGGTCAGGTGCTCACCCCGGCCGTACGCGCTGAGCTGCAAGCGGCCCGCCCCCGCTAGCGGGCGGTGACAGGAGATCATGGTGTCAGGTCAGGGTTGGGCTGGTGATAGCACTCCGCCGCATCCGGCGGCCCCTCGTCCGCAGAAGCCGAGTTCCCTGGTACGGCCCTATGCCGTGACCGGGGGGCGCACCGCGCCGCGGATGAAGTTCGCCATGGAGGCTTTGGTGTCCTCCGTGACGTCGGAATACCAAGACATTTCCCTACTGAGTCCGGAGTATCAGGCGATCATTCAGCTGACCCGGAACGTCCGGTCGGTTGCCGAGATCTCCGCCCTTTTACGCCAGCCCCTTGGTGTGGTCCGGGTGCTGATCGCCGACATGGCGTCGGAGGGCCTGATCCGCGTGCACCAGCCTGCGCTGGACGCGGGAAAGCCGGACCTCAACTTGCTCGAAAGGGTGCTCAGTGGACTTCGCAGGCTCTAGCCCCGGTCTGACCTCGACGAAGATCGTCGTGGCCGGGGGCTTCGGCGTGGGGAAGACGACGTTCGTGGGAGCGGTCTCGGAGATCCTGCCGCTCACCACGGAAGCGGTCATGACGGACGCCTCGGCCCACGTCGACGACGTCTCGCTCACGCCGAACAAGACGACCACGACCGTGGCGATGGACTTCGGACGTGTGTCGCTGGATCGCGACCTGATCCTCTACCTGTTCGGCACCCCCGGACAGCACCGGTTCTGGTTCATGTGGGACGACCTCGTGCGCGGCGCGATCGGCGCCGTCGTCCTGGTGGACACGCGCCGTCTGGCGGACAGCTTCCCCGCCATCGACTACTTCGAAGAGGCCAAGCTGCCCTTCGTCATCGGCATCAACGGCTGGGACGGCCAGTTCGCCCACGCGGAGGACGAGATCCGCGAGGCGCTGTCCGTCGGCGGGCACATCCCGATCGTCCGCCTCGACGCCCGCCAGCGCGACGCGGTGAAATCCACCCTGATCACGCTGGTGGAGCACGCGCTCACGCGCCACTCCCACACGCCGGTATAGCCCGACGCGCCCCGGGCGCCCGGCTTGAGGCCGGGCGCCCGTCCGCGCGTCAGACGGTGGTGGCGTGGCCGCGCACCAGGCGGCCGACCTCGGCGCGCAGGTGCACGAAGTCGGGGTGCTCGCGGGTGGTGATCTGGTCGCGCGGCTCGGGCAGGTCGACCTTGAGGTCGCCGACCACGTGCGCGGGGGCCTTCGACAACACCACGACGCGGTCGCCGACGTAGACGCTCTCGTCGATGTCGTGGGTGATGAGCACGATCGTCATCTGGTGGTGGCCGCGCACCTTCAGCACGAGGTCTTCCAGGTCTTCGCGGGTCTGGGCGTCGACCGAGCCGAACGGCTCGTCCATGAGCATGAGCGAGGGCCGGTAGGCCAGCGCCCGCGCGATCGCCACCCGCTGCTGCATGCCGCCGGAGAGCTGGAACGGGTACTTCTTCTCGGCGCCCTGGAGCCCGACCGACTCCAGCGCCTCCTGGGCGGCCTCGCGGCGCTGCTGCTTGTCCATGCCCCGGCGGCGCAGCGGCAGGGCCACGTTGTCGGCCACCGACATCCACGGGAACAGCGAGCGGCTGTAGTCCTGGAAGACCACCGCCAGGTTGTCGGGGGTCTGCCGCACCAGCTCGCCCTCGACCCTGACCTCGCCGCCGGTCGGCCTGATCAGCCCGGCGATGGAGCGCAGCAGGGTCGACTTCCCGGCTCCCGACGGCCCGACGATGCACAGCAGCTCGCCCGCGGCGACGCTCAGGTTGAGCCCTTCGATGGCGTGGTGAGCGTTGGGGCCACCGCCGCCGTACACGTGGGAGAGGTTCTCTATCTCGAGCATGGATGTCCTAGGGGGCGAGGCCGCGAGCGGAGGACCGACTCGGGAAGCCGGAAATGTCGGTATGGCTCTACGGTGTCGGATCTTACCCTTGAGTCTTCGCGGCTGTCATGGGATGCGTAGGCTCCACGACTCCCGCTCGTTCAGCGCCCGGACGTCGGCGTCGGAGATGCGCCGCTGCGCCCCGGCCATGGCGGCCAGCTCGGCCTCCGTCAGCACGTCGGCGATGTCGGCGAACCCGTCGGGCGCGCGCTCGGTCACCAGCCCGATCGTATCCTCGATGGGCAGCGCCCGATGCGCCATCACCAGCGCCGACGTGGGCGGACGCCGTTCCTCCTCGTACGCCTTGAGCGCCGTGACCGGGTCGCCGGACGTCGCCAGGCACCGGGCCAGCACCCGCGCGTCGAGCACCGCCTGCGAGCCGCCGTTCGAGCCGATCGGGTACATCGGGTGCGCGGCGTCGCCCAGCAGCGTCACCCGGCCCTCTCCCCAGACCGGCAGCGGGTCCCGGTCCACCATCGGGTACTCCAGGATGCGCGGGGAGGCCGCGAGCAACCCCTGGACGTCGGCCGGCCGGTACCGCCAGTCGGCGAAGTGCGCGGCCACCTCCTCCAGCCGGCCCGCGCGCGACCAGTCGGCCTCCGCGGCGACGCCGGGCTCGGCCACCTTGACCTCGGCCACCCAGTTGACCAGCCGGGGGTTGCGGGCCGAGATGTGGTAGGTGACGAACTTCCCGGCCCGGTTGGAGCCGCCCACCAGCACGGTGGCGCCGTCCAGGACGCGGTCGGCCTCGGCCACCCCGCGCCACATCCTGATGCCGGACCACAGCAGCGGGTCGTCCGACGGGTGCAGCAGCGCCCGCACCGTGGACTGCACGCCGTCCGCGCCGACGAGCACGTCCACGCGTTCCTCCACGAGCTCGCCGCCCCGGGGAGCCGGACGAGGACCTGCTCGCCGTCCTGCTCGAAGCCCTCCAGGCGGACGCCCGTCCGCACCGGGACGGCCCGTTCCTCGACCGCGGCCAGCAGCGCCATCTGCAGCTCGCCCCGGTGGATGCTGTACTGCGGCCAGCGGTATCCGGCCGAGCGCCCGCGCGGCAGCGCCAGGATCACGTTGCCGTGCCGGTCGGCGAAGGTCATGAAGGTCGTCTCCACGCCCAGCGCGGCCAGCTCGCCGGCCAGCCCCAGCTCGGTCAGCTCCCGTACGGCGTGCGGTTGCAGGTTGATCCCGACGCCGAGCGGCCTCAGCGTGGCGGCCGCCTCCACGACCACGCACTCCAGCCCGGCCGCCGCCAGGCTGAGCGCGGTGGTGAGCCCGCCGATCCCGGCGCCCACGACCATCGTCCTCACGTCGCCCCCAGTGGTCTCGATCCGGTCCCACGCGTCCCTGACGGGGAACATGACGATAAGTTTCTCGCCCTTTGCAGGCCGAAGACCAGAGTTATCCCATTAACCTCGTTCCTATCTGGGTGTGAGGTGTGTGATGCGCGGATTCAGTGACGGGGAGTTCGCCTACCTGCTTGAGCACGACCTGGCGCGGCTCGCCACGGCGGGAGCCGGGGGAACGCCGCACGTCGTGCCCGTGCGGATCCATCTCCAGCCGGACCGCGGCATGATCGCGGTCGGCTCCCGCCTGCTGCCCGGCGGCGTGCGTCCCCGGCGGTACCGCCGGGACGTCAGGGACAACCCCGAGGTGTCGCTCGTCGTGGACGACTTCACCGAGGACGGGCCGCGCGGCGTCCTCGTCCAGGGGGTCGGGCGGGTCCACGCCAAGGGCGGCGAGCGGCTGAAACCCGGGTACGAGCCCGTATGGGTGGAGATCATGCCGCTGGCCGTCGCGTCGTGGGGCATCGACTCGGGCGCCTACGAGCCGCCGCGCAGCCGCCCGGTCGCCGCCGGCACGTTCACTGCTCCGTGAGCCGCTGCGCGCCGAGGTGCCAGGCCAGCACCCGCCGCTCGGCCACCAGGAACAGCTCGTTGAGCAGGTAGCCCAGCACGCCGAGCAGCACGATCCCGGCCCACATCGCGGGCAGGTCGAACGTCGAGTACGCGGTGGTGAGCTGGAACCCGATGCCGTTGGAGGCCCCTGGCAGCAGCTCGGCGAAGACCATGACGATCAGCGACAACGACAACGACAGCCGCAGCCCGGCGAACATCTTCGGCAGCGCCGACGGCAGGACGACCCGCAGCAGGCGCTCGGTCCCCGACAGCCGGAACACCCGCCCGGTGTCCAGGTGCAGCGGATCGACCGCCCGCGCGCCGTCGGCGGTGTTGAGCAGCACCGGCCACACGACGCTGAACGTGATGAACGCCAGCTGCATGCGCAGCCCGAAGCCGAACACCACCAGGAACACGGTGACCAGCGCGGGCGGTGGGATCGCGCGCAGGAACTGCAGCACGCCGTCGAGATAGTCGTAGACCCGCGCCGACAGCCCGAACGCCAGCCCGAGCAGCACCCCGGCCACCGCCCCGCCGGCGAACCCGGCGGCCATCCGGCCCAGGCTCGGCAGGACGTCGTCCACCGCCGCGCCGGTCAGGAACAGGCTGCCGGGCGGGCCGGAGAACCACATCTGGTGCATCCGGGCCACGATCGTCGTCGGCGGCGGGAAGAACGAGCTGCCCGCCAGCCGCGTGCCCGCCTCCCAGGCCAGGACCAGCACGGCCAGCACGGCCACCCGGAACGCCGTGCCGCGCGTGCGGTCGCGGGCGGACGGCCGGCGCCGGGCCCCGGTCACGACCCCTCCGTCAGCCGGGCGTGGTGCCAGCGGAAGGCGCGCTGCTCGGCCGCCACCAGCAGCGCGTTGACCAGCACGCCGAACAGTCCCACCCAGAACACCCCGGCCAGGATGTCGGTCATCCTGGCCGGGACCGCGATCCCGGCGAAGAAGATGAACACGCCGATGCCCTCCCCGCGCCCGGCCACGATCTCGGTGCTGACGGTCAGGATGAGCGCCACGGACGCCGCCAGCCGCACGCCCGTGGTGATGAACGGCGCGGCCGACGGCAGGCTGACGCGCAGCAGCACCGACAGCGGGCCGAAGCCGTAGGAGCGCAGGGTCTCCTTGGCGACGGGGTCGACGCCGCGCAGGCCGTACATGGTGTTGTAGAGGATGGGCCACATGGCGGCGTAGAGCACGAGCGTGACGCGGAGCTGCAGGCCGGTGCCGATCACGAGGGCGACCAGCGGGATCAGCGCCACCGACGGGATCGGCCGCAGGAACTCCACCACCGAGCGGGTGGCGGCGTCGATCACCGGCACGCTGCCGAGCAGCAGGCCGAGCGGCACCGCCACCAGCACCGCGAGCCCGAGCCCGAAGGCCCAGGCCAGCAGGCTGGTGCGGGCGTGGGTCAGGAAGGCCGGATCGGCGAGCAGCGCCAGGCCACGCCCGACGATCCGCGTGGCCGGCGGCAGCACCTCGGCGTCCACCAGCCCCGACCGGCTCAGCAGCTCGACGAGGACGGCGAAGCCGGCCGCCCCCGCCGCCCGGCGCGACCACCGCGTGGCGGCGCCGGCCGGACGGCGGACGACGGCCGTCGCGGTGCTGCTCACCCCGACGTCGTCGGCGACATCAACGTCTTGACGTCGATCTCCTTGCCCAGCCACTTGGCCTCCCACATCCAGTCGGCCACCCGCTGCAGCCGCACCGGGTTGTCGGAGCTGGAGAAGTAGGGGAAGGTGACCGTCGCCGCCGTGGACGCGTCGATCTGCGTGAAGTTCGGCAGCACCTTGGCCACCACCTCACGGTTGTTCTCCATCAGCTTGGCCGCGTTGTGGATGGCCCGCTGGAAGGCCGCCGCCGTCCTCGGGTTCTTGTCGTACCAGTCCTGGGTGCTGATGTATCCCGAGATCGGGAACTCCGCCGCCGGCCCGGAGGCCGGGTCGAGGATCTTGCGCGCGCCCATCGACGAGGTCGCCGCGGTGACCTGCGGCTCGCCCAGGTAGGCGGCGTCGATCTGGCCGCTCTTCCACGAGGCCATGATGTTCTGGAACGTCACGGGGACGTACTTGATCGTGCCGGGGTCGATGTTGTTGGCCTTGAGCACCTGGGTGAGCGCGAGCTCCTGGAAGTTGTGCAGGACGTTGACGTTGATCGTCTTGCCCGCGAGGTCCTTCGGCGTCTTGATGGGGGAGTTGGGCAGCGCCATGATGCTGAGCGAGTCGGGGGCGGCCCGCGAGCCCTCGGCGAGCACGTGGATCTTGATCGCCCCCTTGTCGTGCGCCTGGAACATCGACACGTAGTTGCCGAACATGGCGTCGATCTCGCCGTTGACCAGCATGGGGATCGCCTCGGGGGCGGCCTGGACGACCTGCGGGGTGACGTCGAGACCCTCCTGCTCGAAGAGCTTCTGGTCGATGGCGACGTAGATGGCGGCACTGTCGATGGCGGGCAGGGTGGCGATCTTGAGCTTCGTCTTCTCCAAGGCGCCGCCGCCGCCGTTCGCGGAGGCGGAGGGTGGTGCGCTGGCGGTGGTTGAGCCGCCGGTGCTGCACGCTACGGCGCCTAAAGTCACAGCGAACCCGATGATGGCGGCCTTGGCGGAGCGGCCAAGCCTCATGTCAGGGACTCCCTTCAAGACGTGGAGCCGGGGGGACCGGGTGGCTGAACTGCCCCCGGGGCTGAGTGCCTGACGAACAAGCAGGAATCGACCGTAGCACCACATTGGCAGTCATTATCAAGAAAATGACTCTTGTGGTTGCAATGTCCGTTTGCCGCTCTATCGTAAATAGAGGCGTGAGATGTCTTTGTCCGTTTTGGGAAAGAGGGTGGCGACCGGGGCTTCTGTTACTGGTGGGACTAGCTGACCTGGATCGTTCCGCGGGCGGAAGGGGGCTTGCGGAACACGTTTCGGCTGCCCGTTTTTGCAGGTAAACGGCGGTCTACCAATTTTGTCACAATTTTTGGACAATCCGGGATATAAGCCTCAGAGGGGCACTATAGGTGGTTGGTCCTGACCGGCACCTGTGCTCAAATGGCCCTCATCTCGATTGTACATATTGCCCCACGTGCATTTACCTGCATGGTCTTCGAGAATTCCCCTCCGGGGCGAGAGGTTGCGAGGCAAGTGAGAACGCAGAGCGCTGAAGCTTCCGCTGACCGCGAGCCGCACGGGCACCAGAAGCGACGGCCGCCCAAACCTGCTTCTAACAGGTTCGGATTGGGCAATTGGCACGTACGATCGCGCCTCGTGGCGTTGATCGTCGTACCCACGGCTGTCGCGGTGGGCCTGGGCGGGCTGAACGTGATCACCTCCCTCAGGGACGCCGACACCTACCAGACACTCAGAGAGGTGGCCGAGCTCAGCGAGCAGCTCGGCGCCGTCACGCACGAACTGGCCTTCGAACGGGACGAGACCGCTCTCTACATCGCCCAAGGCCGTCCGGAGAGCCGCGCGGCCCAGCTCCGCACCACCTACAGCGGGGTCGACAACCTCATCGACGAGGCCAAGGTGCGGGCCGGCGCCCTCACCGACACCCACGCCGACTCCGTACGCCCGGTGCTGCGCCGCCTGGAGGAGATCCAGACCCTGCGCGACACCGCCGTCAAGGGCAAGATCCAGCCGCTGCCGATGATCCAGAAGTACTCCCAGATCATCGCCACCCTCCTGCAGTTCCACGACCAGGTGGGACAGGTCGCGGTGGACGACGACATCTCCCACAGCGCCAGCTCCATGGCGGCCATCGCGCGCGCGAAGGAGCAGGCGTCCAAGCAGCGCGGCATCCTGGCCAGCGCCCTGGACAAGAAGAGCTTCGACAGCGGCGAGCTCGACGCGCTCTCCGACGCCAAAGCGCGGGAGGAGAGCGAGGAGACCCTGTTCGCCACCCTCGCCAGCATCGACCAGCTGGAGCTCTACCGCGACACCGTGGTGGGCAGGGACGTCGACCAGACCGACCTGTTCCGGCTGCGGGCCATGGCCCAGTCCGTCGAGGCCAAGCCCCTGAGCATCGGCGTACGGCCGGACAAGGACGTCGGCACCTGGTTCGACGTCAGCACGGGCAAGATCGACGCCCTGCGCAGCGTGGAGAAGTCGCTGGCCTCCTCGGTCATCCTGCGGGCCCGCGCCCTGGAGGAGGCGGCCAACCGGTCGGCGCTGATCTCCGGCGTGCTCATCATGATCCTGCTGATCGTGGTGCTGATCATCATCACCTTCATCGCCCGCTCGCTCATCAGGCCGCTGCGCAGGCTGCGCGGCGAGGCCCTGGACATCGCCGGCAAACGCCTGCCGGAGACCGTGCGGGCGCTCCGCGAGGCGGGTGACGGCAAGGTCGGGCCCGTCCCGCCGATCGGGGTGGACACCCACGACGAGATCGGCGAGGTGGCGCGCGCCTTCGACGAGGTCCACCGCGAGGCGGTCCGGCTGGCCGGCGAGGAGGCGCGGCTGCGCTCGAACGTCAACGCGATGTTCGTGAACCTGTCGCGGCGCAGTCAGACGCTGGTGGAGCGGCAGATCACCCTGATCGACGGTCTGGAGCAGGGCGAGCAGGACGAGCAGCGGCTCGGCAACCTGTTCAAACTGGACCACCTGGCCACGCGTATGCGGCGCAACAGCGAGAACCTGCTGGTGCTGGCCGGTCAGGACCCGCCGCGGCGCTGGAGCCAGCCGGTCAAGCTGGTCGACGTGGCCCGCGCCTCCCTGTCGGAGGTCGAGAGCTACGAGCGCGTCGTGCTCCAGGTGCCCGACGGCGTGTCGGTGGCCGGTCAGGCCGTCAACGACGTCATCCACCTGCTGGCCGAGCTGGTGGAGAACGCGCTGTCGTTCTCGCCGCGCGAGACCCGGGTGGCGGTGTCGGGCAGCAGGATCGACGGCGGCGGCGTGATGTTGTCGATCACCGACTCCGGCATCGGCATGACCCCCGAGGAGCTGGCCCAGGCCAACGACCGCCTCACCGACTCGCCCAGCGTCGACGTGTCGGTCTCGCGGCGGATGGGCCTGTTCGTGGTCGCCAGGCTGGCCCACCGGCACGGCATCAGGGTGCAGCTCCGTCCGCACAGCTCGGGCGGGCTGACCGCCATGGTGCTCGTCCCGGAGAACATGCTCGGCACGCAGCCGCCCGGGTTCGCGGGCATGCAGCCGGCGGCGGCCGAGAGCACGTCCGGGAGCGAGCCGTACGTGGGGCCGCACGCGGCGCCCCCGGCCACCGACTGGCCGCCGATCTCGGCTCCGCCCGAGGCCGACTGGCCCGCGGCCGCCTCCGCCGCCGGGGCCGACTGGCCGCCCGCGCCGCCCGCGCCGGGAGCCGACTGGCCGCAGGCGCCGCTCACGCCGGCGGCCGACTGGCCGCAGGCGCCCCCGGCCGCCGGACAGGACTGGCCGCGGCCCACCTACCAGATGGGCCCCGCGCACCCGTCGTACCCGTCGAACCCGGAGGCGGGGGGCAACTGGCCGCAGTGGCCCTCGTCCGACGGCTGGCCCTCCGACCCGCACGGCGGCGGCTTCGACAGCCACGACATCTGGTCGCCGCCGCGCAACAACGGCGATCGCGGGCTGCCCAAGCGTCCCGCGGCCGAGCCGCCGCCCCCCTGGAAGCAGGACGGCTTCCAGCGCCCGCGGCCCGACTTCCCCGAGACCGAGTCGGCGGCCACCGGCCCGATCCCGCCCGTGCCGCCCGCCTCCGCCGGGGACGACTACCTGCCGATCTTCGCCGCCGTCGAGTCGGCCTGGTTCGGACGCGACGAGGGCGGCTGGGGCTCGACGAAGGCCGACGCCGGCTGGAGCGCCGCCGAGGCGGCGGCCGAGCCGGCCCGCGACGGCACGACCGCGGCCGGCCTGCCCAAACGGGTGCCCAAGGCGAACCTGGTGCCCGGCTCGGCCGACACCTCCGCCTCGCCCAAGGGCGTGTCCCCGATGCCCTCGGTCTCGCCGGACCGGGTGCGGAACAGGTTGTCCAGCTTCCAGCAGGGCTTCCGGGCGGCCCGCGACGACATCACCGGGGGCAAGGCGTTCCAGCCGGGCCCTCGCGGCTCCTACAACGGTGAAGCCCACAACAGTGAAAGAGAGGAGGGCGCATGAACGACCTGAGCCACGCGGCGCGCGGAGTCGACTGGTTGATCACCGACTTCGTCAGCACGGTCCCCGGTGTGGCACATGCGGTGGTCGTCTCGTCCGACGGGTTGCCGCTTGCGGCCTCGTCGGGTTTTCCGGCTGACCGGGCCGACCAGCTGGCCGCCATCGCGTCGGGGCTGGTGAGCCTGACGCAGGGTGCGGCCAGGGTGTTCGAGGGTGGTGCGGTCAACCAGACGATCGTGGAGATGCAGCGCGGGTTGATGCTGATCATGTCGATCAGTGACGGCTCGTGCCTGGCGGTGCTGGCGGCTCCGGACTGCGACATGGGGCTGGTGGCGTACCAGATGACCTTGATGGTGGATCGCGCCGGTCAGGTGCTGACCCCGGCGGTGCGGGCCGAGCTGCGCGCCAGCCAGACCAGGTGATGTAGGTGACGGACCAGAGATGGAACAGCGGCGGCTGGGCGCCTCCGCCCAAGCCACAGCCCCAGTCGCAGCTGCACCCCGACCCCGCCTCGCCCGTCCGCCCGTACGCGGTGACGGGTGGGCGGACGGCGCCCAGGGTCAAACTGGCGATGGAGGCCCTGGTGTCGTCGGCGACGGCCGAGCACCGGGAGTTCTCGCACATCACGCCGGAGTACCAGGCGATCAGCCAGCTGTGCAGGCAGGTCAGGTCCGTGGCCGAGGTGTCGGCGCTGCTGCGGATCCCGCTGGGCGTGGTGCGTGTTCTGATCGCCGACATGGCGGCCGAGGGCCTGGTCCGCGTGCATCAGCCACAGCTGGACGCCGGCAGGCCGGACGTTAATCTGCTCGAAAGGGTGCTCAGTGGACTTCGCAGGCTCTAGCCCCGGCTTGACTTCAACGAAGATCGTGGTAGCCGGCGGTTTCGGGGTGGGCAAGACGACGTTCGTCGGCGCGGTCTCCGAGATCATGCCGTTGACCACCGAGGCGGTGATGACCGACGCCTCCGCGGGGATCGACGACCTGGGCATGACGCCCCTGAAGTCGACCACGACCGTCGCGATGGACTTCGGCCGCGTCTCGCTCGACCGTGACCTGATCCTCTATCTGTTCGGCACGCCGGGCCAGCACCGGTTCTGGTTCATGTGGGACGACCTGGTGCGCGGCGCGATCGGCGCGGTCGTGCTGGTGGACACCCGCCGCCTGGCCGACAGCTTTCCCGCGATCGACTACTTCGAGGAGGCGCAGCTGCCGTTCGTGGTGGGCGTCAACGGCTGGGACGGCCAGTACCCGCACAGCGACGCCGAGGTCCGCGACGCCCTCACGCTGGCCCCCCACATCCCGCTCGTCCGGCTGGACGCGCGCTCCAAGGACGCCGTCAAGAGCGCGCTGATCCAGCTGGTCGAGCACGCCCTGTCGATCAGGATGGCGGTGCCGGGCTGGAGCGGCGGCAGCTGATCCGGCCCGCCGCCGCCCCTCGCGCTCAGCGGGGCCGGGCCTCGATGAGGCTGGCTCCCGAGCCCAGCTCGACGACCTCGGCCAGGCGCAGGTCCGCCCGGTCGAGCAGTGCCGTGTACTGCTCCCGGCTGCGCTCGGCGCCGCCGTCGAAGATCGCCAGCATCCGCATGTCGATGTCCTTGCCCAGGTGCGGCGCCTCGTCGTCGGGCAGCACCACCTCCAGCACCAGGACGCGGCCGCCGGGGTTCATCGCCCGGCGGACGTTGCGCAGGATCGTGACCGCGTCCTCGTCGTCCCAGTTGTGCAGGACGCTGGCCAGCAGGTAGACGTCGCCGCCCGCCGGGACCTCGGTGAAGAAGTCGCCGGTGACGACCTCGCTCCGCTCGCCCAGCCCCTCGGCGGCCAGCAGCTCCCTGGCCCGGTCGGCCACGTGCTCCAGGTCGAACAGGATGCCGCGCATGTCCGGGTTGGCGTGCAGCACCGTGGCCAGGATGTGGCCCTTGCCGCCGGCCACGTCCACCATGGTCGCGGTGGCCGGGAAGTCGTACCGCTTGGCCAGGCCCTCGGTGAAGGGGATCGCGCGGGCGGTCATGTAGTCGTCGAACAGCTTGCCCGCTCCGGGGTTGGCCGCCAGGTAGTCGTACAGGTGGCCGTAGCGGGCGGCGAAGGCCGAGCCGCCGTCGCGGACGGTCGCGGGCAGGTTGCCCATGGCGTGCCAGAAGCCCTCCTCGCCGAGCATCCTGATCGACGAGCGCACCGAGTCGGGCACGTCCGAACGCAGCGCCGTGCCGCGCTCGGTCAGGTCGAACGTGTCCGGCCCGGCGCCGCGGACCACGCCCATCCCGGCCAGCTCGCGCAGCACGCGGCGCAGCCGGGGGGCGTCGGCCTCGCAGCGGGCGGCCAGGTCGGCGGTGGTGAGCGGACCGTGGGCGAGATGGTCGGCCAGGCCGAGCTCCGCCATGGTCAGCAGAGCGGCGAAGCGCGAGATGTCGGCCACGGCCCCCCAAAGGAGGTCATCCGAGTGGGGCATGGGGTCCTTCCAGAAGTCAGACGTTGCGGTTGGCCTGCCGGTGCCACACCAGCAGGCGGCGCTCGGCCAGCACGAACAGCGAGTTCACCAGGTAGCCGAGGATGCCGAGCAGGGCGATCGCGGCCCACACGCCGGGCCCGTCGAAGCTGCGCTGGGCCTGCAGGAGCTGGTAGCCGATGCCGTCCGTGCTGCCGAACAGCTCGGAGATCACCATGAGGATCAGCGCCAGGGACAGGCTCAGCCGCAGCCCGGCGAAGATCTTCGGCGAGGCGGCGGGGAGCACGACGACGCGCAGGCGCTGTGCCTTGGACAGGCCGAACACGGTGGCGGTCTCGGTGTAGGTGCGGTCCACGGCCCGGACGCCCTCGATCGTGTTGAGCAGCACCGGCCAGATCACGCCGAAGACGATCGTGGCGAGCTGCATGCCGAGCTGCGCGTACTCGGTGCGCGCGAACAGCGCGACGAACAGCGGCAGCAGCAGCGGCGGCGGGATCGCCCGGCCGAACTCGAACAGCGCGTCCACGTAGTCGGTTGCCGCCTTGGAACGGCCGAGCGCCACGCCGAGCAGCACCCCGAGCAGCGAGGCCAGGATCCAGCCGCTGAACATGCGGCCGAGGCTGGGCAGGATGTTGCCGATCGCGTCTTCGGTGAGGAACAGGTGGGAGACGGGCCCGGAGAACCACATCTGGTACATGCTGGTGACGATGGTGAGCGGCGGCGGGAAGTCGCTGTCGTCGATGAGCCGCCCGAGCAGCTCCCAGACGACCAGCACGACCGGCACCACCCACAGCCTGGACAGCCGCCTCACGACTCCGACGCTCCCATCCGGACGCGGTGCCAGCGGAACAGCCGCCGCTCGCCGGCCAGCAGGACGAGGTTCGCGAACACCCCGAACGCCCCGGCCCAGAACGTCGCCGCCATGATGAGGTCCATCCGGTTGCCGCTGCCCGCCTGGATCGTGTAGACGCCGATCCCGGCCGTGCCGCCGGCCAGCAGCTCGGCGCTGACCGCGAGCACGAGCGCGATGCCGGCCGCGATCCTGATGCCGGTCGCGACGAAGGGGGCGGCGCTCGGCAGGCTGACCCGGGCCAGCACGGCCAGGCGGCCGAAGCCGAAGCTGCGCAGCGACTCCTTGGCCAGCGGGTCCACGTCCTGCATGCCGTACAGCGTGTTGATCAGGATCGGCCACATGGACGCGTACACGATGACCGAGACCTTCATCAGGCCGTCCACCGGGATCAGCAGGATCGCCAGCGGGATGATCGCCACCGAGGGGATCGGGCGCATGAACTCCAGCAGCGGCCGGATCGCCCGCTCCACCGGCGGCACCGCCCCCAGCAGCACGCCCAGCGGCACGGCCACGACGATGGCGGCGAGCAGGCCGAGCGCCCAGTTGGTGAGGGTGGTGGCCAGGCCCTCCGTGAACACCGGGTCGGCGAGCAGGCGCACGGCTTCGTACAGGATGACGGAGGGCGCCGGGAAGATCACGCCGTCGCTCAGCGCGAAGCGGATGACCAGCTCACCGGCGATGAGGAACCCCGCGGCGCCGGCGGCGCCGCGGAGCAGACGCGCGGTGTTCATCAGCTTGCAGGGGCGGCGATGACCGACTTCACGTCGACCGGGCTGGTGAGGTACTTGTACTCCAGCATCAGGTCGGCGACCTTCTGCAGCCGGTTCTCGTTCAGCTCGCTCGGGTACGTGCCGAGCGTGATCACCGAGGCCGTCTTGGCGTCGATCTTGGTGTACTTCGGCAGCGTCTCCTCGATGACCTTGCGGTCACTGGAGGCGAGCTGCTGCGCCTTGGCGATGGCCCGCTGGAAGGCGGCCAGCGTCTTCGGGTACTTCTGCACCCAGTCCTCGGTGGCCATCCAGCCGGCGATGGGGAAGTCCTCCGTCTGGCCGGTCATGGTGTCGGCGAGCTTGCGGAAGCCGAAGGCGCTCTGGTTGGCGGTGATGAAGGGCTCGGTCATCCAGCCCGCGTCCGCCTGCCCGGTGTTGATCGCGTTGCCCTGCTCCGGGAACGGCTTCTCCACGAACTTCACGTCGGTGTCGGCCAGACCGGCCACCTTGAGCTGCGTCTCCACGGCCAGGGTGGCGATGTTCCTGAGGTTGTTGACGTAGACCGTCTTGCCCTTGAGGTCCGCCACCGTCTTGATGGGGGAGTCCTTCGGCACCATGATGTTGAACGTGTTCGGCGCGGCCTGGTACATGTCCGCGACCAGCTTGATCTTCTTGCCCTTGCTCACCGCGAGGAAGGTCGAGACGTAGTTGGTCTGCGAGATGTCGAGCGCGCCGCTCTCGATCTGCGGCAGCGCCGCCGCGCCACCGGTGATGGTGACCGGCTCGACGGTCAGTCCCTCTTCCTTGAAGAAGCCCTTTTCGTTGGCGAGATAGACCGACACAACGTCGGGCACGGGGAGGGCGCCGACCTTGATGGTGGTCTTCTCCAGGCCCTTGCTGTTGGCCGAGCTCTTCGCGGTCTCGCCGCTGCCTCCGCCGCAGCCGGCAAGGGTGAGCGCCAGAGCCACGCCGACGACAATGGCGTGACCGCGCATAGTGCGTGTCATGGGGGGTTCTCCTACCAGGGGGAAGTTCCGGAGATCGGCACGGGATGCCGGGCGTGAAGCGTACCGGAGCCGACTTCGGATCTACAGCGCTATGCCGCGTATATGTTGGTTTATCGCGAAAATATGACAAATCGGCGCTATAGATGTAAATCAGAAGATTAAGTATGTTTAGTGGCGATATGTCCGTATTGGGACGGTGGTTGCGCTCCGTGTGCGCTGGTATGCGACGTGAAGGGAGTGCGATGTGGAACGGTTGAAAACCACCGAAACGTTGGCCTAAGTATGAGGTTTGTGCTCAAATTGGGCCTCGAACTTGCCTGCGATCACTCGTCCGCGTGACGAAGCCGCTGATTCCCCCTGAAGCAGGCCATGGCGAGAGGTTGCCACCAGTGAGGACAACAACGACCGGATCCGGTCGTGGCCGGGCTCCGGACGCCCCGGAAAAGGCCGCGGACGGCGAGGTGCGGCAAGCCCACGCGCCCAAGGCGGGCAGCCCGTTCGCCCTGCGCAACTGGCGCGTGCGTACCCGCCTCATCGCCCTCATCGCCATTCCCACCCTCGTGGCCGTCGTCCTCGGCGCCCTGCGGGTCACGACCTCGATCAGCAGCGCCCAGCAGTACCAGGACATCAGCAGCGTGGGGACCCTGGTCGCACAGCTCGGCGAGCTCTCCCGCGACCTCGGGCTCGAACGCGACCTGGCCACCCGCCACGTCGCCACCAACCGCGGAGCCTCCGACGAGCAGCGGTTGCAGAGCCAGCACGAGATCGTCGACAAGCGCATCGCCGGCACCCTTGAGGCGGGGAAGAAGTCCGAGACGGCGCTGTCCGACCTTGGCAGGAAGTCCCTCGACCACATCCGGATCCGGCTCGGCCAGATCCCCACGATGCGCAAGGCCGTCGCCGAGACCAAGCTCGGCCCGCTGCCCACCAGCGAGAAGTACTCCGAGGTCATCGCCGAGCTGCTGCAGCTCTACGACGAGCTCGGCCAGGGCTCCACGGACGAGGAGATCATCGCCACCAGCGCGGCCCTGCGCGCCGTCGCCCGCGCCGAGGAGGAGGCCTCCAAGCAGCGCGGCCTGCTGACCAGCGCCCTGATCAGGGGCTCGTTCGAGGAGCCGGAGTACAACGCCTTCCTCGACGCCCGCTCCCGCCGCAACAGCGAGCGGGACTCCTTCCGCGCCGTCGCCACGCCCGCGCAGCGCCAGTTCTACGACAACACCGTCGCCAGCCTGAAGATCGGCCGCGCCGAGTTCTACGCCAGCCGCGCGGTGCTGCTGCACAACGCCAACCAGTCACTGCGCCGGCTCGACACCTCGACCAGGGACGACACCGACCAGTGGTTCCAGTCCATCACCGAGACCGTCGAGCGCCTGCACAGCGTGCAGAAGTCGCTGTCGGAGCAGATCGCCACCCGAAGCGCCGACATCGCCAGCAGCGACCGGCAGGTCGCCGCGATCAACATCGGCATCGTGGTGGGCCTGCTCGTCCTGGTCCTCGCGATCACCGCCCTGATGGCCGGCTCGCTGGTGCGCCCGCTGCGCCGCCTGCGCTCGGACGCCCTGAAGATCGCCGGCCAGACGCTGCCCGACCTGGTCCGGCAGCTGCGCAACACCGACGTCAGCCCGGAACAGCTCCAGGTCCCGCCGATCGAGGTCAACTCCAAGGACGAGATCGGTGAAGTCGCCCGCGCCTTCGACGAGGTCCACCGCGAAGCCGTCCGGCTGGCCGGCGAGGAGTCCAGGCTCCGCTCGAACGTCAACGCGATGTTCGTGAACCTGTCGCGGCGCAGTCAGACGCTGGTGGAGCGGCAGATCACCCTGATCGACGGTCTGGAACAGGGCGAGCAGGACGAGCAGCGGCTCGGCAACCTGTTCAAGCTGGACCACCTGGCCACGCGTATGCGGCGCAACAGCGAGAACCTGCTGGTGCTGGCCGGTCAGGACCCGCCGCGGCGCTGGAGCCAGCCGGTCAAGCTGGTCGACGTCGCCCGCGCCTCCCTGTCGGAGGTCGAGAACTACGAGCGCGTCGTCCTGGAGGTGCCCGAGGGCGTCTCCATCGCCGGCCAGGCCGTCAACGACGTCATCCACCTGCTGGCCGAGCTCATCGAGAACGCGCTGTCGTTCTCCCCGCGCGAGACCCGCGTCCCCGTCTCCGGCAGCAGGATCGACGGCGGCGGGATCATGCTCTCCATCAGCGACTCCGGCATCGGCATGACCGGCGAGGAACTGGTCCAGGCCAACGAGCGCCTGACCGACGCCCCCACCGTGGACGTGTCGGTCTCCCGCCGCATGGGCCTGTTCGTGGTCGCCAGGCTGGCCCACCGGCACGGCATCAGGGTGCAGCTGCGCCCGCACGGCTCCGGCGGCCTGACCGCCATGGTTCTCATCCCCGAGACGCTGCTCGGCGCGCAGCCCGCCGCGGCCGCCGGGGCGGGCGGCAACACCGCCGCCACGACCGCCCGCGAGGACGCCTTCGCCGCCTCCCAGCCCGTCGCCGGGGCCCAGCAGTGGCCCGGCGCCGCGGGCTTCGGGCTCGCCCCCGGGCACCCGTCCTACCCGTCGTACCCGTCCGAGCCGGCCGGCGGGTCGTGGCCGTCGCTGCCGAACTCGCTGCCGTCCTCGATGTCGTCGTCCATGCCGTTCGCGATGCCGCAGTGGCCCTCGACGGAGTCGACGAACACCGGCTCCGACTGGCTGCCGGACTCGTCGTCCGACGTCTGGGTGTCCTCGCGCGGGCCGGTCACCGGGGAGCACGCGCCGCCGCAGCGCGGCCTGCCCCCCGAGGAGCCCCGCGCCTGGTCGGCTCCGCCGCAGGAGACGTCGCCCGCGTCCAAGTACGACTACCCCGAGACCGAGTCGGCGGCGACCGGCCCGATCCCCGTCGTCAAGCCCGCCTCCGGCGGGGACGAATACCTGCCGATATTCGCCGCGGTGGAGTCGGCCTGGTTCGACCAGGGCGAGCCGAGCGCCACCTGGGGCTCGGCCAAGGCCGACGCCGGCTGGAACGCGGCGGCGTCCGTGGTGGAGCCCGTACGCGACGGCTCGACAGCCGCCGGGCTGCCCAAACGGGTGCCCAAGGCCAACCTGGTGCCCGGATCGGCGGACACGGCGTCCGCGCCCAAGGGCGTGGCTCCCATGCCGTCGGTCTCGCCCGACCGGGTGCGCAGCAGGTTGTCGAGCTTCCAGCAGGGCTTCCGAGCAGCGCGTGACGACATCAGCGAGGGCAGGACATACCAATCCGGCCCGAGGAACGACAGTAGGGAGGAGGGCGCGTGAATGACCTGAGCCACTCGGCGCGCGGAGTCG
>NZ_JBSFGJ010000171.1:0-18699 GCF_053596515.1 Nonomuraea sp. NPDC001684 | reverse complement strand
GATCGGGGAGTGCGGGGCGCGCATGGCCATCTGCTCGGGGTCCATGTTCATCCCGTAGGAGCCGTAAAGCCGTAGATCATTCGGCTTCCCTGATTGATCCGAAAGCCACGCCACGATCCACCCCTCTCGCCGGGTGCCGCTCGTCATCCAGCTACCGCGCCATACTGCCACGCTGACCCGGCGTGTCGGTCCATCAAGCCGGGCACGGAAGGCCCATGTGTCCCCCATGTCCGCCGGAGCGTGATCCCGTCATGGGCCGGTTGCGGCTTCCGGGGGCACGTGCGGGAGAATGGGACACGTGACGAGGATCGTGATCATTGGTGGCGGGCCGGGCGGCTACGAAGCGGCGCTGGTGGCCGCCCAACTAGGCGCACAGGTCACGATGGTCGAGCAGGACGGGCCGGGCGGGGCCTGCGTGCTCACCGACTGCGTGCCGTCCAAGACGCTGATCGCCACCTCCGTCCGCAAGCAGGCCCTGCTCGACGCGCCCTCGCTCGGCGTGTCGTTCTCGGGCGGCCCCGACGGCGACGCCGGCGTGGTCGGCGTCGACCTGCCGCTGGTCAACAAGCGGGTCAAGGAGCTGGCCCAGGCCCAGTCGGCCGACATCGCGACCCGGGTCGAGGCCGAGGGCGTCGAGATCATCAAGGCGCGAGGGCGGCTGGTCGATCCGCAGGTCGTGCGCGCGGGCGACCGTACGATCAGGGCCGACGTGGTGCTCGTGGCCACCGGCGCGACGCCGCGCGTGCTGCCGGGGGCCGAGCCCGACGGCGAGCGCATCCTCACCTGGCGGCAGCTCTACGACCTGGAGGAGCTGCCCGAGCACCTGATCGTGGTCGGCTCCGGCGTGACCGGCGCGGAGTTCGCCGGCGCCTACCGCTCGCTCGGCGCGGAGGTCACGCTGGTCTCCAGCCGCGACCGGATGATGCCCAACGAGGACGCCGACGGCGCCGAGGTCCTGGAGGAGGTCTACCGGCGGCGCGGCATGAACGTCATGGGCCGCTCGCGCGCCTCCTCCGTCAAGCGCACGGCCGACGGCGTGGTGGTGACCCTGGAGGACGGCCGCACGGCCGAGGGCTCCCACGCGCTGATGACGGTCGGCATGGTCCCCAACACCGGCGGCATCGGCCTGGAGGAGGCCGGCGTGCAGCTCGACCGCAACGGCTTCGTCAAGGTCGACAAGGTCTCGCGCACGTCCGCGCCCGGCGTCTACGCGGCCGGCGACTGCACCGGCGTGCTCATGCTGGCCTCGGTCGCCGCCATGCAGGGCCGCATCGCCGTGTGGCACGCGCTGGGCGAGGCCGTCCAGCCGCTGCGGCTGGCCACGGTGGCCTCCAACATCTTCACCGACCCCGAGATCGCGGCCGTCGGCGTGGCGCAGCGCTCGATCGAGGCGGGCGAGATCGACGCGAACGTGGTCAAGCTGCCGCTGGCCACCAACGCGCGGGCCAAGATGCAGGGCTTCAACGACGGCTTCGTCAAGCTGTTCTGCCGCCCCCACACCGGCATCGTGCTCGGCGGCGTGGTCGTGGCACCGCGCGCCTCGGAGCTGATCCTGGCGGTGTCGCTGGCCGTGCAGCAGCGGCTGACGGTCGACCAGGTCGCCCACTCGTTCGCGGTCTACCCGTCGCTGTCGGGCTCGATCACCGAGGCGGCCCGCCGCCTCATGCAGCCCGAGGCCGCCATCGGCATCTAGCCGTCCCTCCTCAACGCGCGAAGCCGTGCGGGTCGTCCTGACCCGCACGGCTTCTTGCTGTCCGCGCTTGCTTCCGCGCCTATTGGATAGTACTGTTATCCAATATCGGATAACAGTACTATCCAATGAGGTGTTCCGGTGACGGTGATCGTTCTTTTGGTGGCCACGTTGGGCTTCCGGCTGCTGGGCGCGCTCGGCGTACGGCGGTTCGGCACGTGGCAGGTGTCGGTGGCGCACGGGCTGGCCGTCATGGTGGTCATGACGGGAAGCGCGCACTTCGTCCCTGAAGGGGTGACCTTCATGCCGAACCACGGCGACCTGGTGCGCATGGTGCCGCCCTTCGTGCCGTTCCCCGCCGCCGTGGTCTACCTGACCGGCGTGCTGGAGCTGGCCGGGGCGATCGGGCTGGTGCTGCCCGCCACCCGCCGGGCGGCCGGGATCTGCCTGGCCCTGCTGTTCGTCGGCCTGCTCCCGGCGAACGTCTACGCGGCGGTCTCCGACGTGCCGTTCGCGGGCGGGGAGGCCACGCCGCTGTGGGAGCGCGTCCCGGAGCAGGTGCTGTACATCGCCGCGGCGCTCTTCGCCGCCTGGCGGCGGGCCGTGGCCGTCCGGGAGGGCGTGGCGCCCGTGCCCGCCGCCCGCTGACCCGTCGTCCCCTTCGCGGGTGGGCCGGTCAGGGCTTCCAGGCCGGGTCGCGGCCGATCAGGCCGAGCAGCCGGTCGAACGGGGGGGCGTCGTCCGGCACCGCCACCGGCGGTCCGAACGCCCCCCTCTGCCGGCCCATCTCCACCGACTGCTCCGTGAACCCCAGTGCGCGGGCGACGGCCTCGGCGTCCGGCTCGTACGCCTGGTCGGTGGCCCTGGCCAGGTCCCAGCCGTGCACGACCATGTCCACCAGCCACAGGTGGGCCACCATGGTCATCGGCAGGCTGCCCAGCGCGGCGCACGTGCCCTCCCACGCCTGCGGCCGCGACCAGGCGGCCAGCATGCGCTCGGCCCGCTCGGGGAAGTCGCCCGCGTACGGGCCCTGCTCGGTGCGCTCCCCGCCGTGCGCGAGCGACGCGAACATCTCCGCCACCCACTCCAGGTGGTTGACCAGCGCCTTGACGTCGAACTCCGCGCACGGCGTCGGGGACCCGAACTGGTCGGGCCGCACGGCGGCCACCAGGCCGGCGGTCCGGTGGGTGACCCGGGTCATCAGCGGCATCATGTCTTCCATGGCAGACATGATGTCCCGCCTGCCTCGGGCGCGGCTTGTAGAAACGCGACAGCGCGGCTGGGTCAACCCCTACGCGGGGCTGGCCGCCTTCGACTTCGCGCGCCAGGCGCCGTCGCCGGAGCTGGCGGCGTACGTCGCCCACTTCTGGGTCGTCACCTGGACCGACCTCGCCGAGCCGTACGAGCAGCGCATCCTGTCGCACCCGACGGTGAACATGACGATCGCCCAGGACTTCCACCGGATCGCGGGGGTGATCGACGGCGGGTTCTCGTACACGATGCGGGGCACCGGCCGCGCGCTCGGCACCCGCTTCCGCCCCGGCGGCTTCCGGACGTTCCTCGGCGGCCCGGTGTCCGAGCTCACCGGCCGCTTCGCAGAGATCGGCGAGATGTTCCCGGCCACCGGCCCGGCGCTGGTCGAAGGCGTGCTGGCCGAGCCGGACGCGGGCGCCGCCATCGCGCTGGTGGAGGCGTTCCTGCGGGCGCTCGGGCCGGCGCCGGACCCGCTCGCCGAGGAGGCCGCGGCCCTGGTGGGGCTGGCCGAGGACGACGTGACCGTGACCAGGGTCGACGAGCTGGCCGCGCGGGCGGGCCGGTCGGTGCGCTCGCTGCAACGGCTCTTCCGGGACTATGTCGGCATCGGCCCCAAATGGGTGATCCGCCACTTCCGGCTGCACGAGGCCGCCGAACGCGTGCGGCAGGGCCTGGACCTGGCCACGCTCGCCGCCGAGCTGGGCTACACCGACCAGGCCCACCTGACCCGCGATTTCACCGCCGCCGTCGGCATGCCGCCCGCCGCCTACGCCCGGCTCAACGCCCGCGCCTGACGCGTCACCACTCGCGGGTGGCGATCAGCTCCTCGACGTCGGCCTCCGGGAAGCCGTAGGTGGTGGCCACGAACCAGAACTCCTCGGCGATCGCCTCCCGCGCGACGGTCTCGATCTCGCTGCCGGCCTCGTGGAACTCCTCGTCGAGCGCGTTGAACTCCTCCGTGGCGGCATGCGTGAGCGCGTAGAGGGAGGCCAGGTCGCCGGGCCGCTCGGTCTCGACGCGTTCGCACAGCCGCAGCAGGACGGCCCTGCCCTTGTCGACGACGTGGTCGGGGTAGTAGCCGTCGGCGTAGAGGGCCTTGAGGAAGGCGTGGCCGATCACCTGCGGATGCGTGGGGGACAACCCGATCTCCATTTCCGTGCGGACGCGGTCGGACGGCTCGATCCTGCCCGCCGCCACCGACAGAATCCGCCGGACGCGTCCAGGTCAGCGCATCAGCTCGTACGCCGCGTACGCCGTGATCCCGTACGCGAGGTGCGGGACGACGTCGGAGACCCACGCGTCCGCCGGCCACTCGCTCGGATGCGTGACGTCGAGCAACGTCAGCGGCACGTTCGAGCCGGACATGGCCAGAGCGGTGAGCGCCAGCACCCCGACCGGCCACGACCTGCGCCGCCCCGACAGGAACCCGTAGGCGATGGCCGAGGCGACGCCGGTCGCGTACCCCATGAGCGAGCCCAGCGCCTCCGTGCGGTTGGCGGCCCGGTCGCCGTCGCCGAGGTCGGTGTGCGTCAGGCCGGACAACTTCGCCACGGCCTGCCGCGGCGTGCTGCTGGCGGCCCGCGCCCGGACGAGCATGTCCAGGTAGGAGACGGTGTTGAGCGCCGTGGTGCCCGCCGCTCCCGCGATCAGTCCCTTGACGAGTGTGTGCATGCCCTGGCCGCTACCCCGACCGGCCCGCCCGTCACCCGCGCGCCGGACCTGGGGGACCGGCGGGCGGCCGGCGGGCCGTACCGTGGCAGGGTGAGCGCCGATGGAATGCCCGCCGCGCTGTCGCCGTACGTGACGACGCTGGCCGCCTACGACCTCGGGCCCGGTTCGGGCGGGGTTCATCGCGGGCTGCCGTCGTCCACGCTGTCGGTCACGATCCCCGAGGACGGCCCGGTCGACATCGCCTGGCTCGGGCGGCCGGGGCCGGGTAGGCGGTTGCGCGCCGCCGTGGCCGGGCTGCACCTCGACGCGGCCGAGCTGCGGCAGCGGGCGGGCACGCGCGGGGTGTGGCTGACGCTCACCCCGCCGGGCGCCGCCGCCCTGCTCGGGGTCCCCGCCTCGGCGCTGGCCGGGGAGGTGGCCGACCTCGCCGACGTCGTCCCGGCGCTGGCCGACCTGCCGGAGCGGCTGGCGGGCTGCCGGTCCTGGGCCCAGCGCCGCGCCCTGGTCGAACACCGTCTGCTCGCGGGGCTGGCCCGCCACGGCGACCGCACCGCCCGCCGCGCCTCGCGGGCCACGCTCGCGGCCCTGTCCGGGACCGCCCGGGTCGAGGAGGCCGCCCGGCTGCTCGGGTGCTCGCGGCGGCACCTGAGCGGGGCGGTGCGCGGCGAGTTCGGGGTGACGCCGAAGGAGTACCAGCGGCTCGTCCGCTTCGAGGCCGCCCGGCGCCGGCTGGTGGCCGCCGCGCGCTCCGGACGGCCGGCGCTCGCGGAGGTGGCCGCCGCCTCGGGCTTCGCCGACCAGGCGCACCTGACCAGGGAGTGGCGCGCGATGGCCGGTTGCACGCCCACGGAATGGCTGCGCGCCGAAGGCCCGCCCGCCCCGCCTCCTGCAGTTCCACACTGACCCCCGGGCCTGCGGCGCCCGCCGTGGTCCGTGCCCGTTTGTTCAAGACTCCGGCCGCCGCGCGCCGCCACGATGGCCACATGGACCTGCACTTCGTTCCTCGCCTCATCGTGCCCGACCCCGACCGGGCGTCCGCCTTCTACCGGGACGCCCTGGGCAGCGAGGAGGTGTTCCGCGCCGCACCGGGCGACGACGGGCGGCCCACCGTCATCGAGCACCGCCTCGGCGGCGCCGCGTTCCGGGTCTCGCCCGCCGTCGCCGACTGGGGCTGGCTCTCGCCGGACGACCTGGGCGGCTCGCCGGTGCTCCTGGAGATCGTCGTCGATGACCCGGATGCCATCGGCGAGCGCATGACCGCCCAGGGCGCGCGGACGCTCGTGCCGATCGAGAACCGGCCCTACGGCCTGCGCTCCGGCCGCCTCCGCGACCCGTACGGCCACCTGTGGATCCTCACCGGCGACCCGCGCTGAGGCGCCGGGCGGCGCGGTGGCCCTTTTTTCCCGCAGGTCCGGCCTGTCATGCTGCTCGGCATGGAGGACATGGCTCAGGCGCACGTCCGCATCCGGCCCTACCGCGAAGAGGACCGTCCGGGGGTGCTGGCGCTGGCGCCCCGGCTGGCGGAGGGGGTCGCGGCCTGGCGGGACCCCGGCGCGGCCGTACGGGCGGCGGAGCGGTGGCTCGCCGGGTCCGTCGCCGCGGCGGGGGAACGACGGGGAGCGGTCTTCGTCGCCGTGCGCGGCTCCCGGGTGGTCGGCGTCGTCTCGGTGGACCGGCAGCGGCACTTCACCGGCGACGAGGACGCCTACGTCGGCGAGCTGGCCGTCGCCCCGGACGCCGTCCGCGCTGGCCTGGGCCGCCGGCTCATGGCGGCGGCCGAGGACTGGGCCCGTGACCAGGGGCTGCGCCACCTCACCCTGGAGACGGGCGCCGCCAACACCACAGCCCGCCAGTTCTACGCCGCTCTCGGCTACACGGAGGAGAGCGTGCGGCTGGCCCGGTCGCTGGACCGCGCCGTCCAGACCCGGCTGAGCTGAAGCACGCTGCCGGCGAACAGCAGCACGCCCAGCGGCACGTGCAGGGCCGTCACGTGCGCGATGCCCAGCGCGACCTGGGCGCTGACCAGCACCAGGAACCCGGCCGCGTGCATGATCGGCTTCGGCGAGCCGCCGCCCGGCCGCCACGCCAGGATCGCGGCCACCAGGTGCAGCACCGCCACGACGAACACCGTGTACGCGGCGGCGCTGTGCAGCGGCTGCCCGTTGGGCACCGACAACAGCAGCCCGGCGGTGACCGGCGCGGCGAACAGGGCCAGGGTCTGCAGGATGATCGCGACACGTAGCAACATGGGGTACTCCTCGACCGCCGGGTGACGGCGGTCCGCTTCTGGGGCTTGCCTTCGAAAAGTCCGACGACGTGGCCGCCGGATATGTGAGGTGGCGCGGTGACCTCACATCCGGGAGCGCCGTCTCGTCGGACACACTAGGGCAAATGCGACTAAGGGAGTCGTCCACATCATGACCACCGCACCCGACCCCGGCCTGGACGCGATCATGAGCGAGCGCCGGCAGCTCATCAACCTCGCCTACCGCCTCCTCGGCTCGCTGGCCGACGCCGAGGACGTCGTCCAGGAGACCTACACCCGCTGGTACGCCATGTCCCCCGGGCAGCAGGAGGCCATCGAGTCGCCGGGCGCCTGGCTGACCAGGGTCGCCGGCCGCATCTGCCTGGACGTGCTCGGCTCGGCCCGCGCCCGCCGCGAGCGCTACGTGGGCGAATGGATCCCCGAGCCGCTGCCCGACCGCACGGAATGGGCCGGCGACGACCCCGCCGACCGGGTCACCCTGGACGAGTCGGTCAACATGGCCTTCCTCGTCGTGCTGGAGTCGATGACGCCGGCCGAGCGGGTCGCGTTCGTCCTGCACGACGTCTTCCGCTACCCCTTCGCCGAGGTGGCGGCGATCGTCGGCCGCACCCCGGCCGCCTGCCGCAAGCTGGCCTCCTCCGCCCGGCACCGCGTCGACGCCGCGCGGACCTCGGTGACGCCGGCGGCCCGGCAGGCCGGCATCGTCCGCGAGTTCAAGCAGGCGTGGGAGGCCAAGGACATCAACGCCCTCATCGCCCTGCTCGACCCCGGCGTGGTCGGCGTCGCCGACGGCGGCGGGGTGGTCAACGCCGTGCTGCGGCCGATCGAGGGCGCCGCGCGGGTGGCCCGCTACGCCGTCGAGATCGCCACCAGGGCGCCGGCCATGACGCTGCTGGAGCGCACCGTCAACGGCCGCCCCGGCCTGGTGGCCCAGCGCGACGGGGTCACCGTGATGGTCGTGGCGTTCGACGTGGCGGAGGGCCGGATCAAGCGGCTGTGGGCGGTGCGCAACCCCGACAAGCTGCACCCCTGGACGGCGGCCTGACCCTCACATTTCCGGACGCTGCGTCGTCGGACCGCCGAGACACGATCGCAGAAGAAGGGAAGCCGATGTCCACGACGACCGAGCAGGAGAACCTCCAGTCGCGTCTGCCCGATCCCTCCAGGTTCTTCCCCGAGCTGGGGGAGATCGCGGTGGCCATGACCAAGGCCACCCGCAACGGCGCGATTCCGGGGAGCACCGTCGGCCTGGTACAACTGCGCGCCGGGCAGATCGTCGGCAGCACGTACCACACGGTCCGGCAGGCCGACCTGCTGCGCCGGGCGGGGGAGCCGGACGAGCGCCTGGCCGCCGTGGCGTCCTGGCGGGACGCCCCCTACTTCTCCGGCGCCGAACGGGTGGCGCTGGAGCTGGTGGAGGCCGTCCTCACCGCGAACCCGGCCGGGGAACGCGTCCCCGACGAGCTGTACGCCAGGGCGGCCGCCCACTACGACGACAAGGCCCTGTGGACGCTCGTCCTGGCGATCGGCCAGATCTGCTTCTTCATCCCCGTCGCCGTCATAGCCAAGCCGATCCCCGGCAGGCCCCCCGGCAAGAACTACACCGGCTGACGCCGGGCCGCTACGCGACCGGGGCGGCGGTCCCGGCGAGCAGGCGGCCGACCTCTTCCCGGTCGGCCTTCCTGCCGTAGCCGGCGAACTGGAAGGTCTCCTCCTTCAGGAACTCCGCCCAGTGTTCGAGCACGAACGCCCGTCCGGCGGCCACGTCACCGGGCGGGGGCGCCTGGTCCAGGAAGCCCCGCTGCCACGGCGCGAACTCCAGGAACTGGGAGGCGTGGGCCAGGCACGCGTCGAGCTTGGCCGTCAGCACCGAGGACACGTCCACCACCACGTCGGGCCGGTGGACGGGGGCGGAGGCGTAGTCCGTCATGAGCAGGCACACCGGCATGCGCCGCAGGGCCGGCTTGCCCACCTCCAGGTTGCGCGTCATCGCGAACTCGACCGCGTGCGCGGCCAGTTGCCCGGCGGCCCGGTTGTCGGGGTGGCCGCCGCCGTCGGCGTGCAGGGCGATCACCAGGTCGGGCCGCCAGGCGCGGATCTGCGCCAGCACCCGCAACCGCAGCTCGACGGTGGGTTCCAGCATGCCGTCGTGCACGTCGAAGATCTCGTAGTCCACCACGCCCAGCGCGTCGGCCGCGCGCCACGCCTCCTCGGCGCGGCGGCGCGCCAGCGGGCCGCGCTCCAGCTCGTGGTGCCCGGCGTCGCCGTTGGTGAGCGTCAAAAACTTCACCGCGTGGCCGGCCTGTGCCAGCAGCGCGGCCGTGCCGCCCGCGTAGATCTCGGGCTCGTCGGGATGAGCGGCGATCACGAGGGTTCTCAACATGTGCGTCCTTAGGGGTTGGATTCACCGGTACGACCGGCCGTACCGGCTTGGAAGACCCGCTCGCGGGTCAGGTCCAGGGCGTAGCTGAGAGCGCCGCCGAGCACGGCGTTGCCGTTCACGGCGCTGAGGGCGACGGTCACCGGCACCAGCGGCGTCGAGGCCAGACGGTCGGCGACCCGCGCCCTGAGCGGCTCGCCTCCCGCGACGCACAGCGGCCCGGCCAGCACGACCAGGCCCGGGTCCAGCACCCCGATCGCGGCCGTCACGCCGAGCGCCACCCGCGCGGCGGCGTCGTCGAGGAAGCCCTGGGGGGCCTCGGCCAGCGTGCGGCTCACGGCGGTGAGCGCGGGGTCGCCGGGCAGGCCGTGCGCCTGCGCCAGCGCGGCCAGCGGCTCGGCGCCGAGCAGCGCGCCGAGCGGCCCGCCGTCCTGCCCGTAGCGGCGGCCGGTGGTCACCGGGTCGGGCACGATGACCGAGCCGACCTCGCCGCCGCGCCCGGTGACGCCCCGCCAGAGCGCGCCGTTGAGCACGACTCCCGCGCCGACCCCGCCGCCCACCCAGAACAGCACGAAGCTGCTGTCGTCGTGCTCCTGGAGCTCGCGGATGGCGACCAGGTTGACGTCGTTCTCCAGGCGCACGTTGCCCGGCAGGTCGTCCAGGCCGGACCAGCCCGACAGCTGCACGGCCTGCCGCAGCCGACGGCCGTCGGCCTCCACCACGCCCGGCACGCCCACCACGACCTGGTCGAGCCGGTCCAGCTCGAAGCCGGCCGCGGCGACCGTCTCGGCCAGCAGCCGCCGGGCGTCGCCGGTCGCCTCGGTGCGATGGGTGCCGAGCACCCGGCCGGTCAGGTCGGCGACCGACACCTCGATCGAGCTCGTGGTGAGATCGACCCCCGCGACGCGCGCGGCCGAGCCGTCGAGCTGCCACATCTGCGCGGCCGGCCCGGCGTTGCCCGGCTTGAGGCCGGCCTTCCTGGCCAGCCCGCTGTTCTCCAGCCTGCGCAGCACCTCGGCCGCCGACGCCTTGGACAGGCCCGTGTGCAGTTCCAGCTCGGCGCGGGTGAGGCCGCCGTGCTCAAGGAGCAGGGTGAGCGCGGCGCGCTCGTTGAGCGTGCGGAAGACGGTGGGGTTTCCTGAAGACATTCCTACTTCAGCGCTCCTGAGGTCAGCCCGGACTGGATATGTCGCTGGAAGACGATATAGATCAGCACGACGGGAAGCACCGTCATGCTGAGGGCGGCGAACAGTCCGGGCCAGTCGGCCTCGTACCCGGCGATGGTGGAGATGTCGGCCACGCCCTGGGTGATGACCCACAGGCTCTTGTCGCCGGGCAGCAGGACCAGCGGGATGAGGTACTGGTTCCACTGGCCGAGCACGTTGAAGATGGTCAGGCTGACCAGCGCCGGGCGGGCCATGGGCAGCATGACCTGGAAGAACGTGCGGGTGTGCGAGGCCCCGTCGATCATCGCCGCCTCGGCCACCGCGTCCGGCAGCGCCCTGAAGAAGGACGTCAGGAAGAACACCGTGAACGGCAGCGAGTAGGCGACGTAGACCAAAACCAGGCCGACGTGGCTGTTGAGCAGCCCGAGCCCGTCCACCACGAAGAACAGCGGCACGAGCGCCAGGAAGACAGGGAAGGCCATGCCGGAGACGAACAGGAAGTAGACCAGCCGGTTGCCCGGGAAGCGGTAGCGGGCCAGCACGTACGCGGCCATCGAGCTGAGCAGCATCGTCCCGGCCACGCCGAAGAAGACCACGATGACCGTGTTGAGCAGGTAGCGACCGATGTTGGCCCGCTCCCAGGCCCGCGCCCAGTTGTCCCAGCGCAGTTCGCCGGGCAGTTGCAGGGCGTCGCCGAAGATCTCGGCGTTGCTCTTGAACGAGGCCAGCAGGGTCCACAGCAGCGGGGCGATGATGAGCAACGCCCAGAGGCCGAGAACAGCCTGGATGCTGATTTTTCGGAACATTTCAGTAGACGACCTTCTGGCGGCGGGTCACGCGCAACGTCAGCGCGGCGAAGGTGAGGGTCAGGAAGAACAGCGCCACGCCCATGGCCGAGGCGTAGCCGAACCGGGAGTAGGAGAAGGCGTTCTTGTAGATCTCCGTGGCCAGCACGGTGGTCGCGCCGTCCGGCCCGCCCTGCTCCACCGACAGGACGTTGACCAACGCGAACCCGTCGAACGCGGCGATCCCCAGATAGACCCAGGCCACCTGGACGGTGTCCCACACCAGGGGCAGCGTGATGGAGAAGAACGTGCGCAGCCGCCCGGCGCCGTCGAGGGCGGCCGCCTCGAACACGTCCTTCGGAATGGCCGCCATCCCGGCCGAGAACAGCACGACGTAGAAGCCGACCGCCTGCCACACCATCACCGCGATGATCGACCACAGCGCCAGGTTCTGGTCCGTCAGCCAGCCGACCGGCTCGACGCCCAGCTTCGCCAGCGCGCCGTTCAGCACGCCGCTCGCGTCCGGCCGGTAGACGGCCTTGAACAGCACCCCGACCACCGCGACCGCCAGCACCTGCGGCAGGAAGAAGATCACCCGGTAGAACCGGGCTCCCGGCGTGCCCGCCGAGTCGCCGAGCAGGTACGCGAAGACCAGCGCGAGCGCGATGGTCACCAACGGCAGCGTGACCAGCAGGATCGCGTGGTTGCGGACCGCCTGCCAGAACGCGTCGTTGCCGAGCATCCGCCGGAAGTTGTCCAGGCCGACGAAGTTCAGGTTCGCCGACACCCCGCGCCAGTCCGTCAGCGCGATCTGGAACGCCTGGACGTACGGGCTGATCACGAAGACCGCGTAGAGGACCACGGGCAGGGCGAGGAAGCCCGCGACGAAGCCGTGCCGCCTCATCGCTCAGACGCTCCTGGTCTGCTTGGCGATCGCGGAGTCCGCCTTGAGCTCGTCGGCCTTCTTCTGCATGTTCGCGCAGAACTGCTCGGGCGTGATGCGTCCGGACATCACCGAGTTGGTCTGGACCTGCCCGTGGTCGAACAGCTCTTTGTACCAGCCCTCGAAGCGGGCGTCGGTGATGATGTTCGTCCCGGCCGCCTCCTGGGCCTTGGCCGCGCTGCGCACGGCCGAGGTCAGGTCGAGGCCGTCCACGACGCCGTTGACGACGGTGAGGTTCTTGGTCAGCTCGGTGTAGCCGCGCGCGCCCTCCCGCGACAACATCATGCGCAGGTACTCCAGGCCGCCCTGCGGGTTCTTGCCCTTGGCCGCCACGAAGAACGCCTCGCTCACCCCGATCATGATCGCCTCGTACGGCATCGCGTCGGCGGCGGTGATGCTGGGCACCGGGGCGATCGCGTACTCGAACGAGGCCGGCCGGTCCTTGGCCATCTCGTTCTCCAGCCAGGAGCCGCAGGGGTAGAACAGCACCTTGTCCTGCAGGTGCTTGACCTGCGTCTGGGTGTGGTCGAGACCGAAGTACGCCTTGTCGCCGAAGTCGCGCTGCACCTGCGCCCACGCCGCGACGGCCTGCCGTACGGGCTCGGCCTGCCAGGCGCCGTCGGCGAGGTTGTCGATGTCGACGATCACCTTGTTGCCGCCGATCTTGGCGGCGCTGTAGACCAGGTTCCAGAGCTGGTAGAACGGGCCGACCTGGCCCGGGTAGGCGAACAGCGCGATGCCGGCCTTCTTGGCCTCCTCGCCGAGGGCGTTGAACTCCGCCCACGTCTTCGGCGCCTGCCAGCCGCGCTGGTCGAACAGCTTGGCGTTGTACCACAGGGCGCGGTGGGCGACCGTGTACTGCAGCACCCGGGGCACGCCGTCGATCAGCGAGTTCTCGTAGACGCCGCCGACCAGGGTGTCGCGCACCTTCTTGGCCGGGTCCGCCAGGGAGGGGGCGTCGAACAGCGGCGTCAGGTCGGCGAGGTGCCCCTCGGCGACGAGCGACTGCAGGTCGAGGGCGTCGGGGCCGGAGTTGTTGACCACGTCGGGCGCGTCGCCGCTGATGAAGCGGGGGCGCAGCTGCGTGCCGACCTTCTGGGTGGGCACGTGCTTGATCTTGGCGGTCTTGTACGCCTTGCTGTAGAGGGCCTCGTGCAGGTCGGTCGCGTAGCCGTCGCCGTTGCCGCCGCTGAAGATCACGACTTCCAGCTGTCTGGCGGCGTCCACGCCGAGGGGGTTGGCGGCCGAGGTGGGCGCGGCCGAGGTGGAGGCGACCGGAGCGGCGGAGCGGCCCGTGGCGCACGCGGCGAGCAGCCCTGCGCCCGGGCCCGCCGTCAGGGCGGTGAGTCCGATACGTCGAAGAACCTCACGTCGGCTGGGGTTGGTGGACATGGGGGGCCTCCTTGACCGCCAACCGTCCGGATACTTTCCAGACGGTTGGCGGCTGACTCTAGACTTACCGCTCCACGTGCGTCAATACCTCTCTAGAACTGCGCTCGGATTCTCAGGACGCTGCCCGGACCTCCTGGAACTGGGCTCGAAGGTGAGCCTTGGCCTCCTCGGAGGCCCCGATGCGGTCCAGGGCGTTCAGCGCGGCCCCGACGATCGGCGGCTGGTCCGGGATCACCTGCTTGGCCAGCGGAGCCCGTACGGCGAACCGCTCCTCCAGCATCGCGACCAGCAGCGGGATGCGCGCGTGCAGCACGCCTCCGCCCAGCACGACCTCCGTCGGCGTCTCCAGCAGGTCCAGGCGGCGCAGGCACACCTCGGCCATCACCACGATCTCGTCGGCCAGCCGGGTGACCAGCTCCAGCGCGATCGCGTCAGCCGACGCGGCGGCCTCGAACACCTTGGGGGCGAGCGCGGTCAGGTGATGCCGCTCGATCTGCCCGAAATGCACCCCGAGCACCACCTCCTCGACCGTCCGTGTGCCGAAGTGCTCCTTGATCAGGCCGGCGAGCGCGGTGGGCGCGCCCCGGCCGTCCTCGGCGCGGATGGCGTGCCACAACGCCTCCTCGGCCAGGCCGCCGCCACCGCCCCAGTCGCCGCTGATCCGGCCGAGCGCGGGGAAGCGGGCCACCCCGCCCGTGGGCGAGACGCCGACCGCGTTGATGCCCGCGCCGCACACCACCGCGACGCCGCTCGGCCCGGACGCCCCCGACCGCAGCAGCGCGAAGCTGTCGTTGCCCACGACGACGTCGGCCGCCATCCCGCGGGCGCGGAACTCGGCCGCCAGGGCCTCCTCCTCCACCGGCAGGTCGGCCCCGGCCAGGTAGGCGTGGAGCTGGTCGGCGTACGGGGGAGCCGCTGGCGGTCCGAGCGCCCGCCGCACGGCCTCCTCCACGACGTCCACCGCCGCCGGCACGCCGACGGTCTGCGGCTCGAACGGCCCGCCGTCGCCCTGGGCCAGGATCGTGCCGTCGCCCGAGAGCACGACGACGTGCGTCTTGCTGTTGCCCGCGTCCACGGCGATGATCACCATGGCAGGTACCGCTCGTTCGCCGCCAGCAGCAGGCCGGTCAGCTCGTCCGCGACGGCCTCCTGGCCGATCAGCGGATGGGCCAGCAACGCGTTGCGCACCCGGTCCGCGCCGCCGTGCAGCGCCGCGTCGAGGGCCAGCTCCTCGTACGCGGAGACGTTCGCGATCAGGCCCGCGTACAGCGGCTCCACCGGATCGACCGGCAGCGGCGCGGCCCCGGACGCCGAGACCCTGGCCGGGACCTCGATGACCGCCTCGTCGCGCAGGAACGGCAGCGTCCCGTCGTTGCGGGTGTTGACCACCTGGACGTCGCCCCGGTCGCCGAGCAGCGAGGCGATCAGTGCGACGGCGGCCTCGGAGTAGTAGGCGCCGCCCCGCTTGTCCAGCAGCTCCGGCTTGGTGTCCACGGCCGGGTCCGCGTACAGCTCCAGCAGCTGCTGCTCCATCGCCGCGACCTCGGCCGCGCGCGACGGCTTGGCCCGCTGCTCGCTCACCACCAGGTCGTGGGCGTAGAAGTAGCGCAGGTAGTAGGACGGGACCACCTGGAGCCTGCGCAGCAGCCCGACCGGCAGGCCGATGTCGTCGGCCAGCTCCTGCCCGTGCTCGGCGAGCAGCCGCGGCAGCACGTCCACGCCGTCGACCACCACCGACCGCTCCCACGTCAGGTGGTTGAGCCCGACGTGCCCGAGCGCGACCCGCTCCGGCGGCACGCCGAGGTGCCGGGCGAAGCGGCGCTGGAACCCGATGGCCACGTTGCACAGGCCGATCGCGCGGTGCCCGGCGTCCAGCAGCGCCCTGGTGACGATGCCGACCGGGTTGGTGAAGTCGACGATCCAGGTGTCGGGGGCGTGGGCGCGGACCTGCTCGGCCAGTTCCAGCACGACAGGGACCGTGCGCAGGGCCTTGGCGAGACCGCCCGCGCCCGTCGTCTCCTGGCCGACGCAGCCGCACTCCAGCGGCAGCGTCTCGTCCACGTTCCGCGCGGCCTGGCCGCCCACCCGGAGCTGGAAGAGCACGGCGTCCGCGCCCGCGACGCCCTCGGCCACGTCGGCGGTGGCGATCACCTTCGCCGGGTGCCCGGCCCTGCGCAACATCCTGCGGGACACGCCCGCCACCAGGTCGAGCCGCGTGGCGTCCGGGTCGATCAGCGCGATCTCGGTGAGCGGCAGCTCGTCGCGCAGCCTGGCGAAGCCGTCGATGAGCTCGGGGGTGTAGGTCGAACCGCCCCCGATCACGGCGAGTCTCATGTGCAACTCCTCAATTAGGAAACTTTCCTAACCGCCGAACCTACCCGACCGCCTCCGATTCGACTCCTCCCACCCCGTTCCAGGAAATTTCCGCTCACCGTGTAGAGAGCCCGGCACCGGCTCCGACTCCCTGGTGAAGGCGCCGGACGGGCGCCACGGACAACAGGAGACGAACCAGGATGAGCAAGGTCACGTGCGACATGGGGATGTCCGTCGACGGCTACGTGGCGGGGCCGAACCAGAGCCTGGAGCAGCCGTTCGGTGACGGCGTGGGCGACCGGCTGCACGAGTGGATGTTCGCCGAGCCCGAGAAGCACGCCGAGGTCATCGAGGCCATCACGGCGGCCGGGGCGTTCATCATGGGCCGCAACATGTTCGACCCCGGCCGCGGCGCCTTCGACCTGGACTGGACCGGCTGGTGGGGGGAGGAGCCGCCGTACCACGCGCCGGTGTTCGTCCTCACCCACCACCCGCGCGAGCCGCTGCCCATGAAGGGCGGCACGACGTTCCACTTCGTCACGGACGGCATCGAGGCCGCCTTCGCCATGGCGCGGGAGGCGGCGGGGGACCGCGACATCGCCATCGCCGGCGGCGCCGCCACCGTCAACCAGTACCTGGCCGCCGGGCTCATCGACGAGCTGCGCCTGCACGTCGCGCCGGTGATCCTCGGCCGCGGCGAACGCCTCCTGGCCGACGCCGGCGACATCACCCTCACCCCCGCGGCCCCGCCCACGGGCACCGCCCTGGTCACGCACCTGACGTACCGGGTGGTCCGCTAGCGGGACTTCCAGGCCGGCTCATACGTCACGGTGGCCGTGCGGATCGGCGGCGTGCATGCCGCTCCTGACCGACAGCGCGGCCACCAGGCTCACGTCGTCCAGCCCGCGCCGAATCGCCTGCCGGCTTTGTTCGGGAGCTCGATCGCCGCGCCCCGGCGTCATGCCTTTCCGAAGGGAGACGGCATGGAGAAGTGACATGAACTCCCTTCAAGCGGCGGGGCGTTTCCTGCGGCAAAGCGCTGTCGCCCGGATCCGGCATGAACGGTGGCCCGGCGCGCGCGCCTGGACGGCAATCCCCTGTCCTTGACCTGCGGAGACGCTATGACTTCCGATGTCAGCGACCATTTGTCGCCCAGAGCGCGTTTCGCTCGCGACCTCGCGGAACGCCGTAAAGCGGCTCACCTGACGCAATTCGCGCTTGCTTCACGCATTCACTGCCACGAATCACTCGTCAGTCATGTCGAGAAAGGCCGGCGGGTTCCCACGCTGGAATTCGCGCGCGAGGTGGACAAGGCGTTCGGCGCCGACGGCCATTTCACCAGCCTCCATGAGCGGATCTCCCGGTCGTCTGCTCTGGGCTGGTTCGCACGGTGGGTCGAGGAGATCGAACCGCAAGCCGTCATCCTGCAATCCTGGGATCCGCTGTTGATCCCCGGCATCCTGCAGACCGCCGGCTATGCCCGCGCCGTCTTCTCCACCGCCGTCCCGCGGGATCGTGTCGAAGAGCGGGTCCAAGCCCGCATGCGGCGCATGAGGATCTTCGACAGCGACAGCCCTCCGGCCTTTCTCGCGCTCATCGACGAGGGAGCGCTGCACCGCCCGGTCGGAGGGCCGGAGATCCTGGCGGAGCAGCTCCGCCACCTGCTGGAACTCACCTGCCATTCCAACATCACCATTCAACTGGTGCCCGTCGCCGCCGGTTGCGTGGCCGGCACCATGAGCGCGTTCGCACTGGCGCGGCTGCGCGACGGCTCGGAGGTGGTCTCCGCCGACTCGGTCCTCTCCGGTCAGGTCACCGGAGATCACGAAGCGGTCATGAGCCTCAAGCAGCGATATGACACCATCCGAGCGGACGCACAGCCGAAGAACGTCACACCCCGGGCGATTGAGGAGGCGATCAAAAAATGGACCCAGTAGACCTCCGCGGAGCGGAATGGCGCAAGTCCAGCGCCAGCGCCGACACAGGGCAGTGTGTCGAGGTCGCGACCAACCTTCCGGGGATCATCGCCGTCCGTGACGGCAAGACCCCGCAGGGCCCGGCGCTGGTCTTCTACTCCTGACGAGTGGAAGGTGTTCCTGCACGGCGCCAACCAGGGCGAGTTCGACATCTGAGGGCAGGCGTCTGCCACTTCGGAGCCGGGTTCCTCCAAGGGGCGCGGGGATCGGTAGCTCCCCGTCGGGGGGTGGAGCTTGCACCCACGTGGGCGCCCCCTGAGCGCCGCCGCGCCCATCGGCGAAATCCTTGCAGAGTCACACGAGAACCGGATCCGTCCTATCGGGTGAATGGGGATGTTCAGTCCGAAGAACGGAGTCGAGAGTTTGACGCAGGACACCGAGGTGGACGACGCGGAGGTGATCAGACGTGCCCGCAGCGACCCCGCCGCCTTCTCGGCGTTGTACGACCGGCACGCCCCCGCGCTCCACAGATATGTCACCCGCCGCCTGGGCGATTCGCTGGCCGACGACATCGTGGCCGAGACGTTCCTGGACGCCTTCCGCCGTCTCGCCCGCTACGACACCGCCCACCGCGACGCCCGCCCCTGGCTGTACGGCATCGCCGCCAACCTGATCGGCAAGCACCGCCGTACCGAGACCAGGGCTTACCGCGCCCTGGCCAGGACGGGCCTCGACGCGGTGGCCGAGAGCTACGCCGACCGGGTGGCGGCCCGCGTGTCGGCCGGGGCGGCGCATCGCGAGCTGGCGGGGGCGCTCGCGACGCTGTCGCCGCCGGACCGGGAGGTGCTGCTGATGATCGCCTGGGCGGACCTCAGTTACGGGGAGGTCGCCCGCGCGCTCGGCGTCCCGATCGGGACCGTGCG